>DAIBYH010000034.1 GCA_027424065.1 Candidatus Parcubacteria bacterium
TACAGCAACAACCGCTACGACCTCCAATAGCCGTTCGGTGAGCAATGGCTGGATACCGATCAACCTTGCGCTCATCAGTTCCGGTGCGCCTATTGCGCAGTGGCCGGTGGATCCTTCATACGGCATTGGAGCCGCGACGGCAGGCAACACCAATGCGGGCCACTTCTATTCCTACATTCCGGGTTCCAATAACTCGTATAAGATCGCTGCAAAAATGGAGAGTGTTATCTATTCCAACGGCGGTTCGGGTGACCTGGAGTCGACGGATGGCGGTGTTGATCCCTACATGTACGAACAGGGGACCAATATGTCGCTTTAGTGAGCAAGGCTTTGTCTCTCGCAACGAAAAACGCCCTTCGGGGCGTTTTTCGTTATTTGATAAGAGCCGTCCCTCCTCTCGCTCCTCCCTCGAAAGGGAGGAGAAGTCCCTCCCCTTATCTTAGGGGAGGTTAGGAGGGGTTCCGGGTCATGCTACAATGAGCGCATGGAAGAATATGTGACCGATGCATTGGTCCTTACGAAGGCGCCGATGGGAGAGCGCGACGGACGGTATACGCTCTTCGCTGAGCGGTTCGGGAAGCTTGCGGCGAAGGTCAAGAGTTCGCGCGCCATTACCTCCAAACTTGCCGGGCATCTGGAGCCGGGTTCGTTCGTGACCGTGCGGTTTCTTGATATGGGGTCGTTCCAGGTCGTGGACGCACTGAAGTCGGGCAAGGCCGATATTGCGCCCGCCGACCTCGCCCGCCTGAGAGACCTTCTCCCGGACCTTCAGGCGGAACCCGACCTGTGGCAATTGCTCGTGCGAGGGGCGTTCTCCTGGAATGGCGTCCTGCGGACGCTCGGCTGGGATCCGCGCGGGGCATGCTGTGCGCTTTGCGGTCGAAGCGCGGAATATTTTTCCGGCGCGCGGCAGGAATTTTTCTGCGGATCCTGCGTTTTAAAGATGGGCGGGAATAGGGTATCATATATCAAAGTGGAGCCGTAATCTTTTTTATTTTTATGGAGGGCTACAATCCGAACGCCATTTGGACGAGCAAGAAAAAGAAGGTGGACTATACGCCGCCGGAGCCGTATCATCCGCCGCGCACTCCGGAACCGAAAGCACCGCGGCCCGACACCGGTGCGCCGGGATCAGGAAAGAAAGTCCTCATTTTCAGTATCATTGCCGTTGTGGCGCTTGCGGCTGCCGGCGGGGCCTGGTTCTTTCTGAGTCGTCCCGTGCCGGCGCCGGCGGTGAGCATGGGCTTCGCGGTGCCGCCCCAGGTTCCGGTCGGCGATCCCTTCGCCCTTTCGGTGCTCTATACCAACAGTTCAACCGTCCCGTTGCGGAATGCGTCGCTTGCGATCGGTCTTCCGGCGGGCGTGTTCTTTGCGGGACAGCCCGCAATGCAACAGGCGGAGACGGTCCAGATCGGCGACGTTGCGCCGGGATATTCCGGGACAGAGAACATTTCGCTCGTCGCCGCGGCGACGGCCGCGAGCGTCGTTCATGTGAGCTCGACCCTTTCCTATGCCACGGATGCCTCAAAGGGGAAATTATTTTCCACTTCCGTCGGAACGAGTCTGGCGGTCGGGTCGCCCGTCCTGAATCTCGCGATCTCGGCCCCGACAAACGTCTTTGCGGGCCAGGATTTCACGTCAGTGATCTCCTACCAGAATGCTTCCGCGCATGCCTTGAGCGGCGTAACCATCTCGCTTCAGTATCCGCAAGGTTTTTCTTTCGTCGCCGCAACGCCGACGCCGGCGTTTCCGGGAAACAGCAGCTGGAACATCGGGTCGCTCCCGCAGGGCGGCACCGGTACGATCACGGTCACGGGGTCCGTGAGCGGCAAAACATCGGCGCTCTATTCGCTTTCCGGGACCGCCGCGGAGAATATTTCCGGAACAACGTATACGGTCGCCGCACAGGCGGCGAATATCGCCATCATGACCTCGCCTCTTGCCGTGAGCGCCGTGCTCGATAACACATCGAACTACGTTGCCGGACTGGGGGATAACCTGGACTACACCATCACCTATGCCAATACCTCCAATGTCACGTTCCATAATGTCGCCGTAACGGCGGTCTTGAGCGGCGCAATGTTCGATCTCGGGTCGGTGCAGAGCAAGGCAGCATTCAATTCCAAAACGAACACGCTGACCTGGTATCCCGCGAACACGCCGGCGCTTGCCTCCGTCGCGCCGGGAACCACCGGGACGCTTGATCTCCGCATCACGACGAAATCGGCGTTCCCCATCGTGACCTCAACGGACAAGAACTTCACGCTCGGCCTGCATCTCGGGATCGCGTCGCCGACCGTGCCGCCGGGAACGACGGCGACCTCCACCTCGGCATCGGCCGACATCACGAACAAGGTCGGCGGCATGCTCGCGATCGCGGCGACCGGCTACCGCTACGAACCGACCGTCGCCATCAGGAATTCGGGGCCTTATCCGCCGAAGGTCAATCAGCCGACGACCTATACGATCCACTGGGATCTGACGGACTATGCGACCGATGTGAGCAATGTGACCGTTTCCGCCTATCTGCAGTCCGGAACGACCTGCACCGGAGAGATCATGAGCAATATCTCCGCCGAGCCCGTCTGCGATCCGTCGACGGGCGAAGTGACCTGGACCATTCCGGGCGTCGCGGCGGGGACCGGCATCATCGGCAAACCGCTTGAGGCGGTCTTCCAGGTGGAGAACACGCCGGCGGTGAACCAGGTCGGTCAGACGATCACGCTCCTCGGCAAGACGACCGTGAGCGGAACCGATGTTTTCACCGGAAACACGCTTACGGCGTCCGCCGACCCGATCGGCACCGATCTTCCGAACGATACCGCCATCACGACGCCGAACCGCGATGTCGTGCAATGACGGAGGGCGTCATGATTGCAAATATCTTTTAATTACGTTTTAATCATTCGGTATGGCCGATCAGTATGAAAATCTGATGGAGAAGATCGTGAGCCTGTCAAAGCGCCGGGGATTCGTGTTCCCGGGGTCCGAGATCTATGGCGGCCTTGCGAACTCCTACGAATACGGCCCGCTCGGCGTGGAGCTCAAGAAGAACATCCAGGACGAATGGTGGAATGCGTTTGTCCGCCGCCGGAGCGACATGGTCGGTCTTGATTCTTCCATCATCCTCCATCCGAAGGTGTGGGAAGCGTCGGGGCATGTTGCCGGCTTCAGCGATGCGATGATCGACTGCAAGAACTGCAAGACCCGCACCCGCGCCGATCATCTGGTGGAGGATTATCTGGAGGAGCACGGAACCGACCCCGCAAAATACCGGATCCCCGATGTTTTTGATCCTGCAGGATCCGGGTTTTCCGGCCGCGAGGAGATTGAGACCATCGTGAAGAGCGGGAAAGTGGAGGGCCTGAAGGAGCAGCAGTTCGATTCGCTGATCCAGTGGTTCAAGGTCCCGTGTCCCACCTGCGGAAAGTTCGATTGGACGCCGGTTCGGAAGTTCAATCTTCTTTTCGAGACGCATATCGGCATCGTGCCGGAGGCGCAGTCCAAGGCCTATCTGCGCGGCGAGACCGCACAGGGCATTTTCGTTTCGTTCAAGAATATCGTGGACTCCAGCCGCGTAACGCTTCCGTTCGGCGTCGGCCAGCTCGGCAAGAGCTTCCGTAACGAGATCACGAAGGGCAATTTCATTTTCCGGACGCTGGAATTCGAACAGGGCGAGATCGAATATTTCTTCGATCCCGAGGCGGACGACTGGCAGAAGTTATTCGAGGAATGGAAGAAAAGCCTGTGGGATTTCGTGACCGGCGATCTGCGCATCCGCACGGAAAACCTCCGGTGGCGCGAGCATGGCGACGAGGAGCGGAGCTTCTACAGCAAGCGCACGGAGGACCTGGAATACCGGTTCCCGTTCGGATTCAAGGAACTGTGGGGCCTGGCCTATCGCACCGATTATGATCTGACGCAGCATCAGAAGTATTCCGGCCTGGACCTGTCCTATCAGGATCCCGCGACCGGAAAGAGGATCGTTCCGCACGTCATCGAGCCGGCGGTCGGCATTAACCGCCTGATGGCAATGGTGCTTCTTGATGCTTATGCGGAGGAAGGGGATCGCGTTGTCCTGAAGCTGCCGCCGCGGATCGCACCGTACAAGGCGGCCGTTTTCCCGCTGCTTCGCAACAAGGAAGAGCTGGTCGGGAAGGCGCGCGAAGTGTACGAAGGGCTTCGGAAAAAGTTCCTGGTCGCCTGGGATGATCGCGGGAACATCGGGAAGCGGTACTATGCCCAGGATGAGATCGGCACGCCGTACTGCATCACGATCGACTTCGATACGCTTGAAAAGGGCGATGTCACGGTCCGCGACCGCGATACGGCGGCACAGGAACGGATCAAGATAGAGGACCTGGAGGATTTCATTACGAAAAAATTATCCTAACTGTTCTGAAATATGATTCAGGCGCGCTTCCGGGGAAGCGCGCCTTTTCTTAGTACCATCCGAGAACGATATTGGTTCCTGTTACCCAGAGGAGCGTTATGGCCATGCAGACGAGTATGCCGATGCTTTTGATGCAGATGCGCAGGTCGTCCGAGATCTTCCGCTGCGATGCGGCAACGGCGGTGATCTTTCGATATATGGCCAGGAATACCGCATATGCCGTAGCACAAGCTGCGATCCCGCATGCCGGACCGTAATGCTCGGCGAGCGGGGCGACGTCAAAAAGCGACATGCAGAGAATGGCGAGGAGCACCGGAAGATCGCGATCCTTCGGTGTTGCAACGTTCGTATTCGTCAATTTTTTGCTCCTGGAGCGGAAAGTTGGTGGATCTGCATAAATTATATTGACTTATTGACAAACTGTCAATTTGAAAAGTCGGGGAAAAACGATATGCTGTATGAGCATGAAATTTCTGATCACGGGAGGAAGACCGTTGCATGGCGAGATCGCGCTCGCGGGAGCGAAGAATGCGGTATCGAAGGTCATGGTGGCGTCGCTTTTGACGGATGAACCGTGCGTTCTGAAGAATGTGCCGAAGATCGGCGAAGTGGAGATCATTAAAGAGCTTTTGGAAACGATCGGCAGCAAGGTGGAGCTCTTCGGGTCGACGGCAAGGATCCATACGCCAAAGATAGAGAATAGCCGCGTCCTGCAGCTCACGCGGCGGAATCGTATCCCGATCCTTGCGCTCGGGCCGCTCCTTGCGCGCGCAGGCGAGGCGGAGGTTCCGGTCCTCGGCGGCGACCGCATCGGCGCACGCCCCGTGGATATCCACCTGGAAGCGCTCGCCAAGCTCGGCGCGCAGCTTCAGATCACAAAGACGAGCTATCATGCCTGGGCGAAGGACGGCCTGCGCGGAGCGAACATCGAGCTTCGATTCCCGAGCGTCGGGGCGACGGAGAACGCGATCCTCGCCGCGGTCCTTGCGCAGGGAAAGACCATTATCCGGAACGCCGCATCGGAGCCGGAGATCATTGATCTGATCAAGATGCTCCAGAACATGGGCGCGATCATAGAGCTCTCGCCGCCGCGCACTATTACGATCGAGGGCGTCCGGCGCCTGCGGGGCGTCACGCACCGCATTCTTCCGGATCGCAACGAGGCGGTCTCTTTTGCGTGCCTTGCGCTCGCGACCCGCGGCAAAGTGCTCGTGAAAGGCGCCGTACAGGACCACCTGATCACGTTCCTCAATGTGGTGCGCCGCATGGGCGCCGAGTACGAGGTCGGGGACGAGGGGATCAC
>DAIBYH010000035.1 GCA_027424065.1 Candidatus Parcubacteria bacterium
CGATGTCGTGGTGGAAGGGGAGGCGGAGTACGTCTGGCCCGAGCTGGTGGAGGACTGCCTCGCCCGGAGGATGAAGCGGCGTTACAAGGCCGACCGGTTCCATGACCTGAAGAACCTCCCGCTCCTTTGGAGGAAAATGGTGCTGCAGAATACCGCGCACGGATCCCGAAAAAAATTCGACGACCTTGAAGGATCCTTTATGAAGCGCATCGGACTCGTGACCGTGACCGTCGGGCCCGGCCTGGAGCCGGCGCTCTGGACGGGCATTGAATTCGCAAAGGCGCTCGCGGCGCGCTACCGGAAACCGCTCATCGGGGCAAATCATCTGGAGGGACATCTTTATAGTTTCCTTTTGCCCCAGGGCGCCCGCCCGCCGGAAAAGATATCCTTCCCGGCCGTCGCGCTCATTGCGAGCGGCGGCCATACCGTCCTCCTTTCCATGTCATCGTTCTCGAAATGGCGGCGCCTCGGCGAGACCCGCGATGATGCCGCCGGAGAGGCGTTCGATAAGGTGGCGCGGCTCCTTGATCTCCCTTATCCCGGCGGCCCCGAGATCCAGAAAATCGCCGGACGCGGCGACACGAACGCCATTCCCTTTCCGCGCCCGATGATCCATGAAAAAAATTATGACTTCAGCTTTTCCGGACTCAAGACTGCCGTCCTCTACTATCTCCGCGATCATAAAAAACCGGTGCCTGACGAACGGATGGCGGCCGATGTCGCCGCAAGCTTCCAACAAGCCGCCGTTGATGTTCTTGTGGCGAAAACGATCCGGGCCGCCGTCGCCCACGATGCCCGTTCCGTCATTCTCTGCGGCGGCGTCGCGGCGAACAAAGAGCTCCGCAAAGAACTTTCGCATGCCGCAGAAAAAGGAGGCCTGACCTTTCTTGTGCCGGGCGCGGCATATAATTTCGACAACGCCGCCATGATCGGAGCTGCGGGATATCTCGCCCGCCTCCGAAAGAAGAATTATCGGATCGCCGCCGACGGAACGCTCGATATATAAAATCTTATTGATGTCGGACCTCGTTAGACCCCACCTAACCTCCCCTTGGAAAAGGGGAGGGATTTATTTCTCCTTCCTTTCGAGGGAGGAGTTAGAGGAGGGAGGTCAGCGGGGAAGTCACTGGAAGATCCCGCGGGCAGAGACCGTTGTCTGAAGATTGATGACGGATGGCAGGTTCGTGCTGCTTGGCGCAACGCCGAGATCTATCGTAACGCGCGGAGGCCAATGCGTCGTATCGTTGCCATTCACATCGCCGAAGATCGTAAATGACAGGAACGTGGTGGAGACATTACCCCCCATGAGCGGCTCGGAAGAGGTGGTGGTTCGGGTCAGGGCCCCGTTCGCGCCCCGCGCATAGGTCACCTGCTGCCCGTTCGCATTGAAGAACTGGACGCCGGCGCAGGAAAGCGGCTGCTGGACGCCGGTGCAGGAAAGCGGCGTGAAGAGGTAGCCGGTACGCATTTCACGGGTCATTTCCTCAAGCGCGATGCTTGCATTGCTTTCTGTGGACATCATCCCTGAAACCTCCCGCTCCGTACGAAGCGCCCGGACGAAACCACCGACGGCAATGGAGACAAGGATGGAAAAAAGCGCCACGGTAATAAGCAGCTCGACCAGCGTGAAGCCGCGCGAGAGAGAACTGTTCTTTTTTTCTTTGATCGTTGGCATCGGCATGTTGATCACGGCGCAGTGCTTGTAGAGCTGTACCAGTTATAGAAATGGTCCTCAAGCGCGACCTTTTCCGAGGCGCCGTCCAGGCCCTGCCAAAAGACCGTGGAAACGACCGTGACCTCGTTGACGTTGTTGGGCGCATACGAAACATCTATCCTGCGCGTGAATGCTGTCTGGACGCCTCCGTTCTGGTACCCATAGACGTGCGTCGCAGCGTTATATTCTAACGGATCGGGGGCCGACGACCATCGGACCAGATTGCCGCACTGCCCCCAGCCGCCCGGCTCCCCCGTAGTAAGATCTATTTCAAAAGATCCGCCGCCGATCCCGAAACAGCTTCCCCATCCCGTTCCCTGCCCGCCGAATTCCTGGGCAAAAACATCGTGATCAATGAGATTCTTAGCGATCTCGACGCCCTCCGAGGCGAGATAGGTCGCCGTAACGTTGCTCGCCGTAAAACGGTTCAATGCGAGCGAGCGCGACAAAAGAGCGATCGCCCCAAGAAAACCTATGGTAAGCATCGTCATGGCAACCATGACCTCGATAAGAGACTGCCCTCTGCGTGAAGCGTGATCCGGCATCGTGGTCATAGTTAGTTGCTGAAATTCACCTGACCGGCCGTATCGATCGTGATCGGCGGCGGCGTCTCGCCGCCCGCGCCCCTCAAGGCAATGGAAAGGTTCGTAAGCGGATTTCCGGCGCTGTCAAAAAAGAACGTGTCGGGGTTGGGAGGGTAGAAGAAAACCATCGGAGACGACACTCCGGTGCCGCCGGATGAAGCAGTGAAAGTGATATGGCTCCCGGGCTGCACTTTCCATGTTTCCTGGGTATAGAGAGCTTCGTTGTTCGCAATGGATGACCAGCTGAGGCTTGATTCCGCGGGGCAGGTCGTCGTTGCGGGCGGCTGATACGCGAAAATGGAATACGTATTCGCTGTCGTATCAAAGAAAACTCCGTAGCCGCAGACGAGCGTGCCTGGTTGGTTGGTATACGTCGCAAGCGCAAGCGACCGCGCCTGGAGCACGAATTGCGCGATCTTTGTCTGTTCCACGGAAAGGGCGATCTGATCCCGTTCGGTGCCGCTGTAGGTGATCGCAATGCTCGCAAGCATCGCCGAGATCGCTACAACGATCAGCATTTCAATGAGAGTAAAGCCCTTTCTCATATTCCAATTGTAGCACACCATCCAGCCGACGCCGGTCCCATCCGCCTAAAATCCCATCAACCCTAAATACCATCGCGCCACCGGCGCGCCGAACAGAAAAATGAACGCGGCGCTTGCGGCGAGGAAGGGTCCGAACGGGAGCGTTCCCCCCATGGTCTTCCGTTTCCCGGCGATCAGAAAAACGCCTATAAGCGCGCCGCAAACAAAGGCGAATCCGATGACGCCCGCGACGTCCGGCCATCCGAAAAGAATTCCGAGTGCGAGTGCGAGCTTCACATCGCCCATGCCGATACCCTTCTCACGCGTCACAAGCACCAAAAATTCAAAAAAGAGGAAAGCGCCCGCGGCGGCGATCACCCTTCCCGCCCATGCGTTACCGACGCTGAAAGCATCGCCGAGAGGACCGAGGAAGGATCCCGACGCGGCCGCCGGCGCCAAGGCAAGCAGAATGCCGATCGCCGCACCCGCAACGCCGATCGCAATGCTCAGTTCGTCGGGAATGATGCCAAGCCGGACATCGATAATGGCCATGACGAGCAAAGCCAGAAATGCGAAGATCCAAAGCGCCGAAAGCACCGGAAGCACCCAGCCAAAAGCGCCGATGGCGGCGAGCCGCCACGGAACGAGAACGAAGATCAGTCCCGAGATCAATTCAACGAGCGGGTATTGAAAACTGAGCCGGGCCTTACAGGTACGGCATCGGCCGCGTTGGATGAAAAAACTTGCGACTGGAACAAGTTCGAACCAGCGGAGTGTCCTCCTGCAGGACGGACAATGCGACCGCCCTCCGATCACGCGCGGATCAAGGACAAAATGGTCCCCATCGTACCGCAGGGAAACGACGTTCAAAAAACTGCCGATCACGATGCCGAATACGAAAAGAATGACCGGGATCATGGGCTTATTGTAGCACAACTGCCGCAGGCCCGAAGGCCTGCGGCAGCATCTCTTGATGCGATCCCAAGAGACCGGCTAGAGGGTGAGCACGTACGTACTGCTGGCGCCCCCTTGGCATTTTGCCGACAAACTAGTAAATAACGTTTGCCCAACTCCAGAGGTCGGCGGCTGATAAGCGGGGGGATTGGTCCCCTCGAGACAATCTCCGATCGCATACGACGTCCCATTGGAATAATACTCATACTGGAAATTCCCCGATCCCGTCGGATCGCCCGGGAAGGCCTGGGAGATGCCGGCACTCGTAAACTGGCTGGCATTATTGCTATACATGGTGCTCACCGGCTCCTGGGTGGAATTCCCATCGGGATAGCTTCCGTTAGCGTTGTAATATAATTCCAGTCCGTTCTGTATTTCCCGCAGATCGGAAAGCCGCCGCGCATCGCGGCCCTTCTGCTGCGTCGGCCCAAGGCCAACCAGCACGACCGACGCCAAAATAGCGATGATCGCGACCACGATGAGAATTTCGATAAGCGTAAAACCTTTCTGATTGGTTCGCATAGTGAACTAGATAGATCTTCTCTGTCTGCTCGACCTTTTCTTTCAGTATAACATAGACGGCCTTGCTAGATGCTCGCGGTCAAGCTGTAGAGCGGGATCAGAACCGAAGCAAAAAGCAGGCCGACCAGAAGGCCCATGCCGATCAGGAGCGCCGGCTGAATGAGGTCGGCGAGATTGTCGGCGACCTGGTTGGCCTCCCGGGTGTAGATGTTCGCGACCCGCATAAGCATCTCTTCCGTCTTTCCGGTGGATTCTCCGATGCCGACCATCTGCCAGACGAGCGTCGGGAAATAGTCGGGATACTGCGCAAGGCTTTCCGACAGCAAGCGGCCCTGCTGGACGTCCGCCGTCACGGTCTTCAGAATATCAACATAGGGAACGCTATCCATCATGTTTCCCATGATCTCAAGGGACTGCGCGATCGGAATACCGCCGTGGATCAGAAGCGCCATAGCGTTGCCGAACCGCGCCATAAGGAGCGGAAGGTAGACGTTTTTAAAAATAGGGAGCCGGATCTGCGCCTCGTTCCAGAGCCCCTTGCCTTCCGGCGACCGGAAGTAATTTAGGACAACGGAGGCAAGGAAGATAGCCGCAATGACAACCACGAGCCACCACCTCTGAAGAAATTGGCCGATGCCGAGAAAGACCGACGTGTACCAAGGAATGGCGATGTTGCTCTGTTCGAATACGGGCTGGATCTGCGGAAATACGAAAGTGAGAAGAATGAAGCTTACCACGACGAACAAACCGAGGAGTACGCCCGGATAGACGAGCGCCGATGCCGCCTTGGATGCGAGATCCCCTTCCCGCTCGGTGTAGTCGGCGAGGAACACTGCGGCCTCACTTAGGTTGCCGGTCACCTCGGACGCGCGGATCATTTCCTTGTAGTACGGCGGGAACGTATCGCCCTGACGATCAAGCGCCTGTGAGAACGAAAGTCCGCCGTCCACGTCGCGACCGATGTCCGC
>DAIBYH010000036.1 GCA_027424065.1 Candidatus Parcubacteria bacterium
TCCGAAAAGCAGGAATCCAGGCGCCGCGAAAATCCTTCGGGAAGCGACAGTGAAGCATCGCGGCCATCCAGGATCGCTGCAATCAAGCCAAGCGTCCGGGGGTCGCTCACCAGATTCGCATGCGTGATCCCCGTTCCGCTGCCGGAGACGAAATAGTTCACGGCGTCATCGTCCAGGTCCATGGCGCTCGCAAGGGGCACCGTACCATCGCCTGCCGTCCGCGAGATCGTGACGACGCCGTTATCATAGAGATGATATTCCGCGATCGTCGGCTCGGAGCAGCCGATGATGTTATAGATCTCCGGCGCGTTCGGCGCCGCATCATCGAGACCGGCATGCAGCCGATCGGCGGCGGCAAGGAGCGCCGCATTGCGGACCCCGAGCGATCCGTCGAGCATCACGCGATCCGTGGCATCGTAATCAAGCGGCGTATTCCGGCCCCCGCGGAAATCCGTCACATAACTTCCGTTGTCTTCCAGATATTTCCGCGAAGGGAGCAAATCGTAGATCGAAGGCATATTTTGGGATATCTTCCGCACCTCGTCATGGTTCAGGATGTCCATATTCAAAAGCGGCACCTGAAACCCCAGATTGTCCCCATAATTCAAAACTCTGAATGCTTCCGGCGATCCCAATTGCGGCGCGCCGACCAGGACCAATTTGTGTACGAACGAGGCGTCGTCCAGACCAGCGAGGTACGCCTTCGCCACGAGGCCGCCCATGCTGTATCCGATGATGGATATTTTCCCGTCCGGCGAGACCGCCCGCGCAGCGGCGACCGTGCTCGATACCGCCGCCTCGGCGGATGCGACGCCCAGCCGCCAATCGTATGCAACAGGAAAAAACGATGACCCTGAACGGTATCCATCGTCGGCCAGAATGGAAAACACATTCTGATAGAACGGCAGCGTCACGCCGAGCACCGATTCTTTATCGATGATCGACGTCGGAGAAAGTTCTTTTCCCGGGGCCTCGGAACCGTCCGGCGCGAGCGCGAGGTCATCAAGATATTCGTCATTCGGAGACAGCAGCATGTCGCCGATATCCGGCCAAACCTCCTTGCCGCCACTCTCCTTCACCAAACGCGTACCCACGATCCCCGGAACGAAAACGACCGGCTCCTTCGGTGCGCGCACCGTAAAATCATTGCCCGATCCGGAAGCGGAGAACGGCACCCAGGGCGACGAGAGACCGGTCGTCGCATCCACGACGCGCGCCGCCCAATGGTAATCCCCGTCTCCGAGATCCGGAACAACAATGGATCGAACCGCATCGATAGATGACGGATTGGAAGCGGTCGGCGATCCGGTAAATGGCATTCCGGCCGGCTCAATCTCGACCTGGAATTCCAAAGGGTCCGCAGCGGGAGAATTGGCATGCGCGCCGAGCATTACTGCGCCGGCAGGAACCATACCGCCGACAGCAACCGTGCCGGATGCCGTCGCCTGGGTCAGCGAATCAAGGGAGGGAGGGTCCGCCTGAGGACCCATTTCAAAGTAAGGGACGAAGCCCTGCGATGTTCCACCGATGCTGCCGCCGCCTCGGCAATTGTCGCCACAGGTCCACCCCCACGACAGACCGGGAACCGTATTGGTCGCCGTTCCGAAACCGAGGACACCGGGATACTCTCCGTAATAGGAGACATAAAAGATCTGTACGTCACCGGACACGGCCTGCTCCGGATTTTTAAAAACATATGCCGTCGTGCTCGTCCCCAGGATCGTGGTCGTCGCAATGGTAAGCGGACGATAGTCGGCGCACCAGGAAGGAATTGCCGCATCATGCACGATCGGTGCGCAATTCCAACCAAGATACGCATTGGAGAAACTTCCGAACGCGGCAGTCGTCGTTCCGATCTCAGTAAGGGTTCCGCTCGCGATCTCCAAAGCGGCTCCGTATGAGCCCCATCCGTCCCGGTTCATGGAGGAAAAATCAGGCTGTGCGAGCGGCGCGGCTGCCGCTGCCCGACCGGGAAGCATCATGCTTCCCGCAGCAAGAAAGAAAAGAATAAGCGCGCCCACCGGCCAGAACATCCGCCGCGCACAGAACGGTTTTGATCTTATCATCGACCCATCATAAAGAACCGATGATTAAAAAATCATAAAATCTCCCACCGGGAGAAACATCTCTTTATCGACGACCGTCGATAAAGAGATGTTTTGAATTTCCCCGAATTACAGCTTCGCGAGGTCGAGAACCTGATCGATCTTGATCTGCTTCACGAAATCCGGAACGTGGCTCACGAGCACCAGTGCGCCTTCGTAGCGGTCCAGTGCCTTGGCGATCACCGGAATGTGGCGGAAGTTGATATGGTTCGTCGGCTCGTCGAGCAGAAGCAGGCCCGGCCGCTCAAGCACCAACTTCGCGAACGCGACCAGCCCCTTCTGTCCTTCGGAGAGAAGTCCGATCTTCGTCTTGAGGATCTCGGCATCAAGCAGGAAGCCCGCCGCGGTGGAACGCATCTCTTCCTCCGTCCCCTGCCGTGCGGCATCGGAAAGTTCCTGATACACCGTCTTTTCAAAATCAAGCGTTGAAAAATCCTGGCGATAGTAGCCGATACGGACGCCTTTCTGAACGACTTCGCCCTTCATATGACCGGAGGCAAGCGCTTCAAGGAGCGTGGTCTTACCGATGCCGTTCGGGCCGGCAAGAAGCAGCTTCTCCTTCTTCTTGAGCACCACCTCCACTTTCTTCGCGACCGGCTTGTGGTCTTTCATGAGCGAGAGCGAGGTCAGTTCGAGGATGCGTCCCTCAAGATCGGGCTGGCACGGGATCGCGAAATTCCTGATCGTGCGGTCCTCCTGCCGCATCTCCACCACGTCATCTTCCAATTCCGAGATCTTTTCCTTCATCTTCCGCGCGACATCGCGCATGTGGCCGCCCTTCTGGGCGAAGAAATTCGCCTGGTCTTTGCGATGCTGAATGTCCTTCGCGAGGCGCACGTTCTTCATACGCTCGCGCTCCAGGCGCGCTTTGATGTCCTCCACCACATCCAGATAGTTCCCAACGTACTGCTCAACCTTCTTCGTGAAGCTATCAAGGTACAGCACGCCTTCGGTGAACGCATTCAGAAACTCGGCATCATGCGAGATCACGATGACCGTCTTCCGGTAATTCTTCAGGAAATCCGTCAGATGCGCGATGCCGACCGCGTCCAGATTATTTGTCGGCTCGTCGAGCAGGAGCAGGTCCGGGTCCTGGATGAGGGCATGTGCAAGAAGCAGACGCGCCTGCTGGCCGCCGGAGAACTGCCGCAACGTCCGGTCGAGCGGCGCGGCGAGATGGACCACGTCAAGGACCTTCTTGATGCGCGGCTCAATGTCGTACACCTTCTTCCCCGGGAACGCGCGCTCGAAAAATTCGCGGACTGTGAGGTCCAGCTCTGCGCGCGGAATGACCTGCCGCGCGATCGCAATGCTCAGACCCTCTTCCAGAGAGATCGTTCCCTCCTCGGGCTGATAGGCGCCGATGATCATCTGGAACATCGTGCTTTTTCCTGCGCCGTTCTGCCCCATGAGGGTCAGCTTGGTTCCCCGGCGCACCGTAAAACCAACCTCGCTGAGGATCTTCCTCCGGCCATGCGCGAAGGTCACATTATTGAACCGCAAAATGACGTCGTTGTTCGGCATAATAAAGAAAAGCCCGCAGGGGCGATGCAACCGCAGTATAACCGATTTTATGATTTTTTGACAGGCCGCGGCTTCGTCTTCTCCTTCTCGATCCGGTTCAGCAGGGTACGGATGCGCTCCATACTCTCGTCGTCCGCGATGGAAATGGCGGCAGTGTGCGGATTCAGCTTCTTGAGCAGCGCAAGTTTCGCCCGCAGCTCCTTCAGTTCGAGAACATCGCTCTTGGAAAGAAAGAGGTATTCCGGCTTCTTCAGCAGGGACGGATTGTGCGCCCCAAGCTCCCGACGCACGGTCTCATAATCGCCGGCGGGGTCGGGCGATTCCGCCGAAACGAAATGGAACAGGATGCGGGTGCGTTCAATATGTCGGAGGAACTTCGTCCCAAGCCCCTTGCCCGTCGAAGAGCCTTCGATCAGTCCCGGAATGTCGGCGAGCACGAGATCATAATACACACCGAGATTCGGCTCCAGCGTCGTGAAGGGATAGTTCGCAACCTTACTCTGAGCGTTCGTCAGTTCATTCAGCATGCTGGACTTTCCGGCGTTCGGCAGTCCGACGAACCCGACGTCAGCGATCAGCTTCAGCTCGAATCGGAAAGAGAACTTCTCTCCCGGCAGGCCCGGCTGCGAACGGCGGGGCGAGGTGTTATGCGCCGAACGGAAGTAGAAATTTCCCCGGCCGCCAATGCCGCCTTTCGCAAGGACCACCTGTTCGCCGACATGCTCAATGCTCACGTCCTCTCCGGTCGTCAGATTGTGCGCCACGGTTCCCACGGGAACTTTCAGAACCAGATCGGCGCCGTCATGGCCGTCACGGAACTGGCTGCGCCCCTCCTGGCCGTTCTCAGCGATGAATTCCTTTTTGAAGCGAAACTGGTTCAGGGCACTGATGTCGGATACGCCGACGGCGATTACATTGCCGCCCCGGCCGCCCGCGGCGCCGGTCGGTCCGAGCGTCATCATGTTCTTATTGAACGCCACCGCGCCCTTACCGCCATCCCCTGCCGCGATCCGCATGGTTACATCATCTATCAACATACCTCCATACTACGGCCTCTCCGCGAAATACTCCAGCGATCGCGCCGCATCATTTGACTAAACCGCTAAATATTGTAAAGATAATAACGGAACGGGAAATAGGACATTTCCCATCACGGGAAGGGAGGAACTCATGATCACACCGGAAGAGCTAAAGGACGGCGTCCATCTCGCGGAGAACACTGCGATCATGGAAAGCCAATTGTCAACATTTCAACGGGTCGGCGCTCCGCAGGCCATGCTCGATGAACGGCGAACCCGGCTCGGATCGCTGTACGCGGAAATCATGGACAACACGGTCGCAGAGAAGCTTCTTCCCCAGGCACGGAGGACCATCCGCATGCAGGGAACGCGCGTCGCAGCACTTGAAGCGACGCTCCTCGGAGAGGTCGCGAACGCGATCGGCAATGAGG
>DAIBYH010000037.1 GCA_027424065.1 Candidatus Parcubacteria bacterium
GTCCTGTTCTACCGTCCCTTGCTGTTCTCTTCGCTCGACGAAGATGTCGCCGAGGCGAAAGGCGTTTCCATTGCCGGCATCGGCATCGCATTCATGCTTCTGATCGCCGTCGCCACGTCCATTGCGATCCAGGTGGTCGGCGTGCTTTTGGTCTTTGCGCTCATGGTGACGCCTGCGGCGGTCGCCCAGCGGATCGCACGGCGCCCGCTCCAGGGTATTCTGATATCCGTTTTTACGGCGCTTATCGCGACGTGGTTCGGTCTTTTTATCTCATTCTATCTTCCTTATCCGGTGAGTTTCTTCATCACGACCGCAACCTTCGCGGCGTATCTCGCGGTCCGCGGCTGGAACGCTTTTTCCGAACGATTTTTGCGCGTCCGCGCGGCGTGATCCGATCTTGATGCGGTTATAAAAAAGGCGGCCACCCGAACGATGTCGGATAGCCGCTTGCGAAGGAACCAATGTTCGATTCCGGCGGTCACTTTTTGGCGAGGAGGCCGCCGATGATCAGGTATGCCGCGCGATCGAGGTCGCACCCCTCCATTGCGGCAACGAAGGCAACAACGTCGTTGCCTTTCGAGCGCCGCGCATTGGCGCAGGACACCGAAAGGCATTCCCAGCCGATCATCTTGCCGGTCAGGGGATTCGCCTTGATGCGGAAGGATTGTCCGCCGGGCCTCCGGTGCGTCGGCAGCGGACAGTGTCCGTGGTAGACGTTCTCGCGGGTGTTGGTGGTGAGCGTAATGCCGTAGTGCCGCATTGCGTCATCAAGGGTTGCCATTTTCCGCGCCTGGTAGATCACCGGCACAGAGGGCGTCGTAGTTCCCATGGAGATGCTCCTTGGATAAAGTGAAAGACTCAAGCTTCAGCTTATCATGGGAATCAGCGTATTTCAATGATCTCGCAGGTGGCGGTTCCTGCGCCGGCCATGAAAGTTGCGGTGTCGCCTTTTTTCTTTCCGATGAGCGCGGCGCCGAGCGGGGATTCCTGCGAGATGCGGCCGCCCGCCGGATCCGTTTCTTTCGGGCCGACGATCTCGTAGGTGCGGTCGCCGCGCGGGGTGCGGACGGTGACGCGCGATCCAAGCTTGATGCGGCCCTCGGCGTCGGGACCCGGCGTGATGAGCGTGATGCGCTTCAGCTCGTCTTCGAGTTCGAGGATGCGCCAGTTGGCGCGGCGGAGGGCGGCTTTGGATGTCTGGTAGGCCGCGTTGTCGGACCGATCGCCCTGCGCTGCCGCCGCGGCGGTCTCGGAGATGAGTGCGGGGAGCGACCGCTTACGGCGGTCGAGCTCGCGGCGCATTCTCGCATATTCCGATTCTGTGACGGGGATCGGACCGTTGTTCCGCTTTTTTAATCTTTCCGATCTTCTGACGGGTACGCGCACGTTTTTAATTCAGAAATGCAATGCCAAGGTTCAGGTAGGTCGCGAAGGTGACCCAGAGCAGATAGGGGATCAAAAGGCATCCTGCTGCGGCGGAAATGTTCAGGAAGGCGACCAGGGTTCCTGCGATCGCAAACCAGAGAACGATAATGACGGCGCAGGCGGCGAATGGCCGGCGCCATCCGAAGAATACGAAAGACCAAAGGACGTTCAGGATGAGCTGCATGCCGAAGATCATGAGCGCGAACTGAACGTCGGAACGTGCCCAATCGGCCTGCCACACAAGGAACGCGGAGATGCCCATAAGAAGGTAGAGGGTTGTCCAAACGGGACCGAAAACGCCGTTCGGCGGCGTGCCGGGCGGTTTTTTGAGTCCTGCGTACCAGGCGGGGATGGCGCGGAGCGTCACAAGGGAGCCGAGCGCTCCGGCAAGTTCGGAGATCACGATGGCGATGGCGAGCGCGATGAGGTCGGTGAGGGCCATTTTTTTATTTTACCACAGCAAAACGTTTGCAATAGATGCCGGGTTGAATCTGCGGGGGTTTTCGGCTATGATGGGGGTTATGAAAAAGCGGCACCGGAGGATGCTTGTGTGGGCGGCTGTGATCGTTCTGCTCGTTGCGTTCGGCGTATTTGCATTCGCAAAATGGGAACCGCAGGCCTGGCAGAAGGCCCTGGCGCAGCTTTCCGGAGCACCGACCATTCCGCAGGGGTGGATCACCTATACGAACCGGGAATACGGCTTTTCCTTCTCATATCCGCCGGATTGGCAATTTTCCACGAGCACGCTTGCGGCAAACCCGCCGGCAGTGATCCTTGGAAATCCGCTTGAGGGAACGACGACCTACGAGATCCGCGTTTCCATAGAAAAAAATCCGGACGCGCTTTCGTCGGCGGCCTATGTGGAGAAGATGCTCTCGGATATTAAATCGCAGGATCAGGCGGGTTCTGTTGTCGGTGCCACATCGCAGGTATCGGCGCAGTACACTGCCGCGACGGGATTCGCCGTGAACAATGATCAGGAGTACGAACTGAACAATGTTTTCGAGTTCGATCATAATGCCGAACAGATCTATGCCGCGCACGGAGGAAGAACGTTTCTTTTCGACTTTCCGGTTGCCGGCCAGGGCCCGAACATCGCATCATCGACCCAAAACAATGCGATCGCGCACGAGATCGTGGGCACGCTCGTGTTTACGAATTAGAAATTTTTACACATGAAGATCGATCTTCAGAAGACCCAGCAGATCATGCTTATCATCGTGTTCGGTCTTCTTGCGCTCAGCATGGTCCTTCTGCTTACGACGTCCGCGTACGGCGCGTTTGCGGATCGGGCGCCGTCCTGCAATGTCGCCGATCTGAAGCTTTACGGGGGACTTGTCTATTATCCGAACGAGGGGCTTTCGTCGGGTGGTACGGCCGATCAGACGGCCGCCGAGAGCATCCGGCACCAGATCGAGGCCGCCGACGCGGATCCCGGCATTAAGGCCATCCTTCTGCAGATCGATTCTCCCGGCGGCGATCCGGTTGCCGGCGAGGATATCGCATCGGCGTTGCGCCATGCGACCAAGCCGACGGTTGCCCTGGTCGCTGACGAAGGGGACTCCGCGGCATATTGGGCGGCGACCGGCGCACAGACCATTTTCGCTTCCGCGAATTCATCTCTCGCAGACATCGGCGTGACGGAATCATATCTTGACCAGACGAAGCAGGACGCGGCGAATGGACTCACCTTCGTCTCGCTCACGGCCGGAAAATACAAGGACATGGGAAATCCTGACAGTCCGTTGACCTCTGCGGAACGCGCAATTTTGCTGCGCGACCTCAATATCACGATGCAGAACTTCATCAATGACGTGGCGCGGAATCGCGGCCTGTCCGTGGCGAGCGTAACGGCGATCGCGAACGGATCTCCCATGCTCGGCCAGATGGCTTTGGACGACGGGCTCATTGACCATATTGGCACTATCTACGACGTTGAAGGTTTCCTGAAAGGAAAGATCGGCACGAGCGTCACGCTTTGCCAATAGGAGTTCGGGCCTCGGTGCATTTTTCCGTATCGGTCATGGTATAATGGAGGATATCATGACGCTCTTGATCCGAAACGTGCAGATCGTCGGCGGGACGCGGGATTTCCCCGAGCCGATGGATGTTTTTGTTGCGGGCGATCGGATCTCCGCTATCGGCCATTTTCCAAACAAGAAGGCCGCCGAGGTGGTGGATGGACAGGGCGCCTATCTTGCGCCGGGATTCATTGATGTTGATACGGCATCCGATCATTTTTTGACCCTGTTCGATCATCCGAGCCAGGATGATTTTTTGAAGCAGGGCGTCACGACCATCTTCGGCGGAATGTCGGGATCGTCCCTTGCTCCGCTGCTGTACGGATCCCTGGAGTCCATGCGGAAATGGGGCGGCGCCGATGCGAAGACCAACGTTAATTGGCATTCCATGGCCGAGTTTTTGGCGGAGATCGACCGGCGGCCGCTCGGCGTTAATTTCGGAACGCTCGTCGGGCACTCCACGGTTCGCCGGGCGCTTATCGGCGACGATCTGCGGGAACTTACGAAGAATGAGCTGAATGTCTTTGCGGAGATCCTCCGGCGAGCTCTGCGGGAGGGAGGATTCGGACTGTCGACCGGCCTCGGCTATGTGCACGGACGGAGTGCGACCTTTGCCGAATTGCGCGCGCTCGGCGCGGTCGTCCGCGAGTTCAATGGCGTATACGCGACGCACCTTCGCCATCTCGGTTCGGGTGTCGTGGAGTCCATCGACGAGACCATTGCGCTCGTGAAGAGCACGGGGGTGCGGACCCTGGTGAATCATTTCATGCCGATGGCACGCTACGGAAAGGAATACACCGAAGCATTGGCGCATATCGATGCGCTGCCGCCGGAAATGGATCTTCGGTTCGACGTGTATCCGTTCGATAAAATGCTCTTGCCGATGTACACCTTTCTGCCGCTATGGGCCCAGAACGGCGGTGCGAAGAAGATGCTGATGAACGTCGGCGATCCCTGGCTCGCAAAGCGGATCGTGAAGGAAATGGAGGCGATCCCTGCCGATCTTACGGTGATCGCGGAGGCGCCGGGGAACGAGTTCCTGGTCGGCAAGACGCTCAAAGAGGCCGGCGAAAGCTATGACATGAAAGATCCGCGCGAAGTGCTGCTCCGTCTTATGGCGGAAACGCGCCTGCGGGGCGTGATCCTTGCAAAAGTCATTGACGAGGACCTTGCCCGCCGCGCGCTCGCCGATCCTCGCAGTCTGGTCGCATCGAGCGCACCGAGTTTCGGCGGCACGAAAGAGAGGCGGCAGCTCAAGACGGAAAACACCACTTCCGCGTTCTCCGCATTCCTTTCGCTTGCCGAGCACGGCCTGATGCCGCTTTCGGATGCGGTCAGAAAGATCACGCGTGATCCCGCGCGGGAGTTCGGTCTTGTCGGCAGGGGAGAGATCAGGGAGGGAAACTTCGCCGACCTTGTTTGTTTCCGGAGCGGCGAGGTCAGATTCACGGTTGTGAATGGCGCGGTTGCGGTGCGGGATGGGGAGTTCCAGAATGCATTCGCCGGAAAAGCGCTTCGTCGGGGAGCGGGGCGTTCATAACTGTTATGCCGAAAAATTCCTTCAAACAACGGGGGCAGCCGGATTATTTTTTCCTCGCGATCCTTTTCGCGCTCGTTGTTTTCGGAC
>DAIBYH010000038.1 GCA_027424065.1 Candidatus Parcubacteria bacterium
GATCGTCGACCAGCCCGTCATCATCGGACTGAAAAGTCAGGACGGCATGATCGAACTGCTCGGCGGCGTCACTGCGGGAGAGCAGGTTGTCACGGGAAACTGATATCGCATGAACGACTGGAGAACCTCATTGTTCATAGCCTATAAATCCGTCACGCGGGGCAATAAATCCATGCTCGCGCTGATGGTCTTCATCCTTTCGCTCAGCTTCATCAATATGCTCTTCATCTCGGGCGTGCTCACGGGACTCTGGAACAGCGAGGTCGACCTCGCCATCAACCTCATCACCGCGCACGTCGAAGTGACGCCGCAGCAGAAACCGACACTTAAGGAGTTCATCCCGAACGAAGCACAGCTCCAGGCGCAGATATCAACCATCCCCGGCGTCATCGCTACGACGCGGCGCTATCAGCTTGCCGGATCGTTGTCGTTCGACAAGGACAAGAGCGGCCAGATGAAGAGCGTGTCCGGCGCGATCATCGGCATCGATCCGTCCCGCGACCAGAAGGTGTTCACGGTGAACGACATTATGCTTGCGGGGTCCCCGCTCACAGACAACGACACCGATCAGATCGTGCTCAGTTCCGCGCTCGCCGGCGGCTACGGAACGCCGTCCACGAACGATCTCGGCGGCGTGAAGGTCGGCGACAAGGTCCAGATCACCTACGCGAACGGCGTCATGCGGACCTACACCGTCAAAGGCATCTACAACGACATCATCGGCATCTTTGAAACTTTTATCACCGCGAAGGAGGCGGAATCGGTCCTCTCGGTCGCGAACAGCGCCTCGCAGATACTCGTCAAAGTGAATACCTCGCGAAGCACGCTCGCGTCCTATGAAGACCGCATCCGGACCCTGGCGCCGAATCTCACCGTAAAGAACTACACGGATCTGCTCGGGTCGATCGTCTCTTTCGAACGCGCACTGAACATCATTTCCGATATCGTGAGCGCCATCAGCATCGCCGTCGCCGCCGTGACCATCTTCGTTCTCATTTACGTCAACGCCCTCAACAAGCGCCGGCAGATCGGCATCATGAAGGCCATCGGCATCAAGCAGCGGATCATCGTGAATGCCTACATCATCCAGTCCCTGTTTTACACCGCCTGCGGGCTCCTGATCGGAGGTCTCGCCGTCTTTACCGTCCTGCGCCCGCTCCTCATCGCGCATCCGATCCCGATCATCGTCGGCCTCCTGAATCTGACGCTCGCCTACACGCCGCTCGGCGTCGGACTCGGCATTCTTGCGTTCATCGTTGCGGGATACCTTGCCGGACGGATCCCCGCCCACCTCGTCGCAAAAGAGAATATACTGACCGCCATCTGGGGCTGATCCCCTCCCGCCTGCCATGCAACCGATGATCACTGTCAGTAATTTAAAAAAGACCTATCCCGGAAAAGTCCCGACCCCGGCGCTCCGGGGCATTTCCCTCGAGGTTGCGAAAGGTGAATTCGTCGCGCTCACCGGCCGAAGCGGCGCCGGAAAATCAACGCTCCTTCATCAGCTGGGACTCCTCGATACGCCCACCGAAGGGACGCTCCACCTGAACGGAACCGACGTCGAAACGCTGAGCGACGCCGAGCGGACCGAATTCCGCCTGAAGAATCTCGGCTACGTCTTTCAGGAATACACCACGCTTATCATCGAACTCACCGCGCTCGAGAACGTCTACCTTCCCCATATGGCCGCCGGGGGCGCGACCCGCCACTACCGGGAGGAGGCCGCGGAGCTTCTCAGGCTCGTGGGCCTCGGGGGGCGGCTCGACCACTATCCGAACGAGCTCTCCGGCGGCGAACAGCAGCGCGTCGCCATCGCACGAGCCCTCGTCAATAATCCGAAGATCCTGTTCGCCGACGAACCGACCGCGAACCTGGACAGCGTTTCCGCAAAGACCGTCCTCGAGCTTTTTGCAAAACTGAGATCGGAAATGGGGCAGACCATCGTCCTCATCACGCATGAACCGGAGGACGTGCGGCCCTACGTGGACCGCACCATCTGGCTTTCGGACGGATTGATCGAAAAGATCGAAACGCGGAACGCGCGCTCCTGAAGCGGCGCTATGCCGCAACGGGGGCAACGGGCACCGGATCAAAGATGCGATAGGCCAGCAATTTAATGCGGTCATTGACCAGGAACCAGGCAAGTGCATATCCCCAAATGAAGAGTGCCCAGCCCCATCCGAGCGGCGTCATGAAGATGCCATAGACCGCGATCAGCGTTGCGATGGTTTGCGCCCCAAGAGTCGCGAATAGCAAAATCTTTGCGGGACGCTGAGACCAGAACGATCCCCTTGTGCGGGTGATAAAAATAGTGAGCTGACCGGCGACCGAAAGCTTCAGATACATCAGAGTCTGGATCTGGTTCTGATCGAGCCGGAATATGCGTTCGGCGAGATAAAAAAGAAGGAATGTGGCAATGACCCCTATCACGCCGAGCGTCGTAGACACGCCGAGCACCTTACGCATACGCCATACCTCGGGCTGTTTCTCATAATTGACATTGTCGTACGCAATGGAAAGGATCGCGCCGTCGTTCAAAAGTGCGAGAATGACGATCATGATGGCCGTCACGGGATAAAAATTGAACACGAGAATAGAAAGCGTCATAAAGAGAAGAACCCTGATCGTCTCGGCGATGCGATAGATCGCGTAGCTGTTCATATGCTGGAAGATCTTTCGGCTCTCCTTGATGGCGTCAATGATCACCGAAAGGCCCGGCGTCAGAAGCACGATAGACGCGGCAGCGCGGGCGGCATCCGTCGCGCCGGACACGGCAATGCCGCAATCGGCCTTCTTCAGTGCCGGCGCATCGTTCACGCCGTCGCCGGTCATGCCCACAATATGTCCGTGGCGCTGGAGGACGTCCACGATATGGAACTTATGCTCCGGAAACACCTGGGCGAATCCATCCGCGGATTCGATGGCCTGCAGGGACGCATCTGTTTCAGGATGATCCTTATCGCCGAGGCCGCTTGCGTCGAAAATATTGGTCCCCAATCCGAGCTGTTTCGCGGTCTCCTGGGCGATCGCCATCTGGTCTCCGGTCACCATCTTGACGCGAACTCCCATTTCCTCGGCGCTCGCAATGGTTGCTTTTGCCGTCGGACGCGGCGGATCGAAGAGCGGCAAAACACCGATAAAACGCCATGCGCCTTCCGTATCGGCACGCGCCACGCCGAGAGAGCGAAAACCCCGGGCGGCGAAATCATTGACCGCCTTTTCCGCGATCGGTCCGATCTCGCCGCGATTTACAGACATTGAAAGGATCACCTGCGCTGCGCCCATGGCAACAAAGAACCGCGCACCATTCGACCCTTCGACGGTTGCTTCGGTGCGCTTTCGCACCGCATCAAACGGCTGAAAATGAACGATGCGATACTGCTTCAATGCCGAGGCATCCCGCAAGCCGCCGATGACCGCGACGTCAATAGGGTCCTGGTCCTCTGTCCGCGAGGCCAGGGCGCCGCAAAGCACTACCTCGTCCGTCGATACGCCGGCAACGCTGAATGGCTCGCCGAGCGTCAGCCTGTTCTCGGTCAATGTTCCCGTTTTATCGGAGCACAGCATATCCACGCCCGCCAGCTCCTCGATCGATGACAGGCGCGTGACAATGGCCTCCTGTTTTGCGAGCAACCGCGCGCCGACGGCCATGGTGACCGACAGAACCGTCGGCATGGCGACCGGGATCGCTGCAACAAGAAGGACGAGCGCGAATTCAAGCGTTGTCAGGAATGGATCTCCGCGGAGAACGGCGACTCCGACAATCGCAACCACGAGAACCACCGCGAACACGATCAGATAGTTTCCGATCTTCAGAACGGCGCGCTGGAAATGGCTGGTGGTATGCGCCTCTTCCACGAGCTGGGCCGTCTTGCCGAAATAGGTATTCTGTCCCGTGCCATAGACCAGGGCATCGATCTCTCCGCGGCGGAGAATGGACCCCGAAAAAACGGCATCTTCCGACTTGCGCGCGACCGGCAAAGATTCTCCGGTAAGCGTTGACTGGTCAACTTCAACGGGATCTCCTTCGAGCAGGCGTGCATCCGCCGGAATGATGTCGCCGAGGCGCATATGGATGATGTCGCCCGGAACCAGCGCGCGCGCCGGAACGGTCGTCCAGGCGCCACCGCGCTTCACCCGCGCCACGGACGCGAGCTTCTTTCGCAGCGCAGCGATCGCATTTCCCGCCTGATGCTCTTCCCAAAACCCCACGATCGCATTGGAGATCAGAAGCAAACCAATGATCGCAAAATCCGCCCAATGCTTTACGACCGCCGACAAAACCGCCGCCGCCTCTATCATCCAGGGGATCGGACCCCAAAAATAGGTGAGGAGTTTTAAAAACTGATTTTCCTTTTTCTCGGTGATCTCATTCGGACCATAGATCGCGAGGCGTTTTTCGGCTTCCGCCAATGCAAGACCGTCGGAGGAAAACTCCAATTTCTGTTCAACCTCCGAAAGCGGCAGAGTGCGCAAATCGCCGAGAGACGGCATTGCCTGCGCTGAAATTTCATGCATAGTATCACCATAGCACAAAGCCATGAACGTGTTAAAAATGAAAATCTTCGAGGGCCGGCCTTATTCCTCGCCTAAGCTGGAGCGGGTTTTTGTTATAATGAAAACATGAAACAGTCCTACATCCTTCGAGAGATTGCGAAGTTCGGTGCCGGCCTCGTCACCGGCGATCTCCTGGTCGGAATTTGGATGCTGACCTCCGGCCTCCTCCCGCGGATATTCTTCGGCGTCGATTTCGTCCCGCAGTTCACCGAACTCTGGCTCGTATTCGATGTCTTCCTGCTTTTCGCACTGATCCATTACGCCTGGCATCCCAAAGTAATGGAACCCGACGTCTCGAGCCGCATGCTCTTCTTCGCCATCGGCACCATCACTGGCATCGTTGCGCTCTTTCATTGCTTCCGCCTGATCTTTGGCTGGACGATCCAG
>DAIBYH010000039.1 GCA_027424065.1 Candidatus Parcubacteria bacterium
GATCCACTGACCACGCTTTACCGCGTCATCACGGACTCGCCGCTCTTCTTCTTTGCGGCCGTTATGCTGACGGAGCCGCTCACGATGCCGCCGACGAAGGGGCGCCAGGTCGTCTACGCGGCCCTCGTCGGATTTCTTTTCGCTCCGCAGGTGCATTTCGGTTCATTCTATCTTTCGCCGGAATTGGCCCTCGTCATCGGCAATGTTTTTTCGTATCTCGTCAGTCCGAAGGGAAAATATGCGCTCACGCTTTCTTCAAAGCAGCCGGCCGCCGACGGTATTTACGATTTCACTTTTTCTTCCGACAAGCCGCTCGATTTCCGTCCGGGCCAGTATCTTGAATGGACCCTCGGGCACGAGCATCCCGACAGCCGCGGCAACCGGAGGTATTTCACGATCGCTTCGTCGCCCACGGAGTCCAAGGTATTGCTCGGCGTGAAGTTCTACGACCGTATGAGCAGTTTCAAGAAGAAGCTGATCGCAATGCAGCCGGGCGATACCATTGTTGCGTCGCAGCTTGCGGGTGACTTCGTGCTCCCGAAGGACAAGCGGAAAAAGCTGGTATTCATTGCCGGAGGCATCGGCATCACGCCGTTCCGCAGCATGCTGAAATATCTCTCCGACCGGAAGGAGAAGCGCTCCATCGTGATCATCTACTCGGCTGCCTCGCCGGAAGAAGTTGCGTATTACGACGTCCTGAAGGAAGCGGCGGACCGCATCGGCGCAAAAACCGTGTTCACCTTTACGGACCGTTCCAAGCTTGATCCGTCCTGGCGCGGCCATACGGGCCACGTTGATGCCGCGATGATCGCCCGCGAAGTTCCGGATTATCGCGATCGAACATTCTTTATCTCCGGACCGCCGGCCCTCGTTTCTTCGTGCAAAAAGATGCTTGGTAATCTTGAGGTTGCAGCGGCACAGATAAAGACGGATTTTTTCCCGGGCCTCGCATAACAGACATAAACCATGAATTTTCATCCGCTGGTCGTCCATTTTCCCATTGCGCTCCTGACCTTCTATGCGCTTTTTGAAGTATTGCCGCTCGCGCGGTGGTATCCCTCGGTTTCCTGGGCCGATGTAAAGGCACTTCTCGTCTCCTTCGGGGGATTGGGCATTCTTGCTGCGATCGCAACCGGACAGATGGCGGAGCATTCGCTCATTGCGCGCGCCGCGGGGCGTATTCTGTACTATCATAAGCTTTTTGCGGCCGCGAGCGCCGCGGTTTTCGGCATCATTGCACTTGCGTATGTGATCGATTGGATGTTCAGAAAACACGGCCCCTGGCTGCGGCGGACGGGTATCGGGCCGGCATGGCTCCATGGCGCGGCGAAGGCCGTGCTCCATCGGCGCGTCATCGTTCCGCTCGCCATCGTCGGATTCCTGGTCCTTTTCCTCGCGGGTATTTTCGGCGAGATGATCGTTTACGGGCCGAATAACGATCCAATCGCGCATTTCGTCTTTACGCTCTTCTTCCCGCACGGCCAGGGCATGTTACAATAGCTTCATTCCATCATGACCAAAAAACCCATAGTTATCTTTCTCGTGCTCATACTTGCTGCCGTTACGGTGATCGTGCTTTTGAATCTCCGCCACCATGCCGTTCCGGGATCGACCGCCGGCACGACAGCGGTGCCCGCCGCGACCTCGACCGGAACGCTCTTTGCCGATTCTCCGTATGCGGCACATGCCTATCTGATCTCCGCAACGGGGACATTGAGTGCGGCGGTTCAAGCGGCGCTTTCCGGTTTTTCGGTACAGCGGCAGATGCTGCCTGACGGGACGATGCAGGTCAGGGTCTCTTCGGCGGCGCCGGCCGGCGGAACGGAAACCTACTCCGTGAAGTCCGGCGAGAAGCTCTATTTCGTGGAGAATTTCATGATGGACGACGCTTCCGGAAGCGACCGTTTCCTTGGCGATGACAAGATTTTTCTCGTCGGCGCGGACGGCATGATCCAGTAGCGGCGCGCTGCGAGTGCGGTTCGACCTGTGCCGTCTTGATGAATTTCTGAAAGCAGGAGAGAATAGAGGGCATGGCGAAATGGAAATGGATGATACCAACGGCGGTTGCGATCACGTGCGGCGCAACGGCCGTTTTTTATGCGGCCTCCTACCGCCGCGCGACCATCCGCAACTTCAATGACTGCGTCGGGGCGGGCTACCCCGTCTCGGGAACGTATCCGCTCCAGTGCGATGCGAACGGGAGGATTTTCGTGAAACAGGAAAGCGATCCGGTCCGGGAGGCGGTTCGGAATGTCATTGCGAATTTCGGCCAGGCGATGCAGCTGGTTTCCGTGAACGGGCCGGCGCAGCTTGCGCGCCAGGCGATGTGGGACGATTATCGTAATCTCGTGGCGCCGCAGCTCCTTGCCACCTGGACGCAGGATCCCGTATCGGCGCCCGGAAGGACGGTTTCAAGCCCCTGGCCCGATCACATTGCGATCGAGTCCCTGCAGGAGCTCGGTCCTACGGAGTATCAGGTAACGGGCAGCGTGGTTCTTATGACAAGTACGGGTCCGGCGGGATCCTATGCAGTGACCACGACGGTCGCGGTCGTTGACGGAAACTGGATGATCTCATCCTGGAGCTCCTCGTCCGGATAAGAAAAGGGGAAGTATCCGTCATGCAGAGCCCTTCGGCAGGCCTCAGGATAAACTCCGAGAGGAATCCTTTCCGCTCGGTCATGTCGAGCGGAGCGAGACATCCTTTCTGCAGTACCAAGAAAAGATCCCTCGGCTTCGCTTCGGGATGACAAAAAAAGACGCCATGCAGAATTCCGTTGCGGTCGGTACGGCAGTTTTGTTCCGGCCAAGAGGCGGACATCAGAAGGCATTCAGCAGGGCGGTGGGGGTGAGATTCGAACTCACGGTACCGTTTCTGGTACAGCAGTTTTCAAGACTGCCGCCTTAAACCTCTCGGCCACCCCACCAGATTGCGCTCACCCAGAAAACCAGTGGACCGGAGGGGAGTCGGACCCCTGGCCTCCTCATTGCAAATGAGGCGTTCTACCACTGAACTACCGGCCCTTAGATTCGTCCGAACCCCGCTTTCCCGGCGGTTTCCGCAGGACGACTTCTCTCGGCGAGTATACCGTATCTTTACAGAAATTCCAATGTGCGCTATATTGTTTTGCATGAAAAAGGAAACGCATCCGACCTATTTCCCTGAGGCAAAAGTGATCTGCGCCTGCGGCAATTCGTTCATTGTGGGAGCGACGAAGCCGGAGATCCGCGTTGAGATCTGCGCGAAGTGCCATCCGTTCTATACGGGCGAAGAGAAGCTGCTCGATGTCGCTGGCCGCGTGGAGAAGTTCAAGGCGCGCCGCGAAAAAGCGGAAGCAGCACCCAAGAAAGAGAAAAAGGTGCGCGTGAAGAAGCAGAAGTAGCGATGCGCCACGGCATCGGAGAGGCCCGGACAGGGCCTCTTTTTTTGCTTTCTGCTATAATGGAAGCGTGAAACTTCCCATCTCCCCGGAACAATTGAAAGCGATCCTCGTGGAAGAGGGTCTTTTGACCGCAGAGGCCTTTGATGCGCTCTACCAAGAAGCAGAGCGGAAGCAGCAGGATATCGTGGGCGTACTTGTCGCGAACCATATTGCAGAAGAAGAATATCTCTACGACGTGATCGCGAAGGCGATCGGCGTACCGCGCATCAAGCTCGCTGCGAGCACGATCGACAAGGACATACTGAAGCTGATCCCGGAAGCCGCCGCGCGGGAGCGGGAGATCATCCTTTTTGCGCGCGAGGGCGATGGCACGTACGATGCTGCCATGGCGAATCCATCGGACCTTGAGACGATCGAATTCCTTACAACCCGCCTCCAGGCGAGGGTCCGGCCCTACCTTGCGACCCACGAGGACCTGAACCAGGGGTTTTCGGTGTATGGCTATGAGGTGGAACAGGATTTCAAGAAGATCATCGAAGACAACGTCCGCGCATCGCTCGCCAGTCAGACGGGGAGCGCCACCGATCTTGCTTCGCAGTTGCCTGTCGTCGGCATCGTGGACAATATTCTTTCCTACGCGATGGCGTCGCGCGCGTCCGACATCCACATTGAGATCCTCGAGGACGCGACGTTCATCCGGTACCGCATTGACGGCATTCTTTATGAAATGATGTCCATGACGAAGGCGATCCATCCGGCCATCGTCGCGCGCATCAAGCTCCTTTCGGGCCTCAAGATCGACGAGCACTATGCGCCGCAGGATGGACGTTTCCGCTACCAGGTCGGCAGCGAGACGATCGATGTCCGCGTTTCGGTCATCCCCACGTTCTACGGCGAAAAGGTGGAGATGCGCCTTCTTGAATCATCCCAGAAGCCGCTGTCGCTCGAGGAGGTCGGCATGTCGCCGGAGGCCGTGAAGATCGTTTCGGAGAGCCTGAAGAAGGCGTACGGCATGATCCTCTCCTGCGGCCCGACGGGTTCCGGTAAAACGACGACGCTCTATGCGCTCATGAACATCCTGAACCGCCCGCAGGTGAATGTGACGACGATCGAGGATCCGATCGAGTACAATATGCGTTACGTGAACCAGACGCAGATCAATGAGCGGGCCGGCATTACGTTCGCTTCCGGCCTCCGGTCGCTGCTGCGCCAGGACCCGAACGTCATCATGGTCGGCGAGATCCGCGATGCCGAAACGGCGGACATCGCCGTGCAGGCGGCCCTGACCGGCCACTTGATCCTTTCATCGCTCCACACGAATGACGCACCGACGGCGGTGCCGCGCTTCTTCGACCTGAACGTTCCGCCGTACCTTGTTGCCTCGGTTCTTGAGCTCATCATCGCCCAGCGCCTGGTGCGCAAGATCTGCCCTTCCTGCATTTATTCTTATGATGCCGACGAGCATATTGTGGCGATCATCGAGGACCAG
>DAIBYH010000040.1 GCA_027424065.1 Candidatus Parcubacteria bacterium
CTTTACGCACCCGAAGCGCACGTACTACCGGTATACTACGGCCCGTATGCACAGCGGGGAAGGAAAGCCCCGCTTCGGTTCAAGAGGATGATACCACTAAAAAAACGAACTGATAAGGTTCAGTTCGTTTTTATGCCGTGGCTTTGACCTTGGTCCGTGCCGGCTTGTGCTGGTTCCGGATGCAGGCGGTGCACATCCGCACGCGCTTGCCATCAACCACGCCCCACTGAAGATTGGGGTATTTGCGGGTCCAATTCACGGGATTGTAGTGGGCGCGGAGCAGTCGCCGGGCGCCGCCCATCCGTGATCCTTTTTGGCATACTTCGCACTGTCTCATGGGGAAGAGTATACGGCAAATGGGATATTTCCGCAAGTCCGATGTCCGCACAGAGGAAAGTCCCCTCGGGAGTGTCATGGTCCCGGGAGCGGGACCATCCGTGCTTCCTATGATTTCTCTTTTTAAAGCACGGATCCTCGCTGGAGTTTATCCCATACGTCGATACGGGGCGACGGAGACAAAAGGTTTCTTTAAAAGAGGGATCCCTGGCTCGGTTTTTCCGGTTTCGGTCGGGATTTTGTTTCCCGTGCCGGAGGCATGGCGAGTGAAGGAGGTATTTCTGCGGGAATGTCTCCGCGGACCGCCGCCGGAAGTTTCTGAAAGTCCTCCTCGAGCATGTGCATCATTTCCGTTGACCGAAGGGCGGCAGCGGGGTGGAGGACGGGGAAAATAATGCGTCCATCCACCAGGAATCCGCGGCCGCGATCCCGGGTTATCTTTGCGAGCGGCAGAAAATAGTTCATGGAGAATCGGCCAAGCGTCACAATGATCTTCGGATCAACGATCTCGATCTGGCGGGCGAGCCAGGGACGATAGGCGGCTATTTCTTCGGGGCTCGGGTCGCGGTTCTCGGGAGGGCGCCGTTTGACGATGTTCGTGATATAGACATCGGGTCGGTGCCAGCCGATGCTCTCTATCATGCGGTCAAGAAGCTGGCCGCCGCGACCGACGAAGGGCCGTTTCAGGCGGTCTTCGTTCTGTCCCGGAGCTTCGCCGATGAACATGATGCCGCCTTCGGGATTCCCTTCACCGAAAACAAGGTTGGCGTCCCGGAGCGGAAGCGTCTCGTCGGCCGCCATGGCCGTCTCGAGCGCTGCAAGCTCGTGCTGCTTATCCATAGGATTATGGTAGCAGACCGCCGGGAGGACCCGCAATGGAGCGTTCCGCTGCGGGGCATGATAAGATGATAAGGATATGATCATGTTGATCCTTTTCCTCGGTCTGCTTCCGGGTTTTGCCTGGCTTATTTTTTACGTGAAAGAGGAGGAAACGCATCCGGAACCGAAGCGCCTGATCGTATTCGCGTTCGCGGCAGGGATCGTTGCGGGGGCCGTGGCGATCGCCGTGGAGAGCTTCCTTGTGGGTCTCGGGGCGGGCATTTCTCTGGGGTCGCTTTCGGTCATTGCATTGCTGGTCTTTGCGCTGATCGAGGAGAGCGTGAAATGGGGAGCTGCCTATCTTGCTATCGGCAGGAGCCGTTTTTCGCGGAATCCGGTGGACCTCATGATCTATCTCATTGTTGCGGCACTCGGATTCGCGACACTGGAGAACATTGGCGCCTTGGCGAATTTCTGGATGTCCGCGAAAGGAACGGGAACGGAGACCGCGCTGCTTGCCGGCCTTGCGGAGGCGCTTTCCCTGCGGTTCGTCGGCGCAACATTGCTGCATTCGCTCACGTCGGGCGTGGTGGGCTATCATTGGGCGCTCGGCGTGCTGCGGAAGCGCGTCGGCCGTTATCTTGCGACGGGACTTATCATTGCGGCGCTGTTGCATGCCTTCTTTAATTTTCTTATACTGAACTATGGGAATATTGCGTACGCGCTCGTATTCCTGACCTTGCTCGGCTTCTTTGTACTGAACGATTTTGAAAAACTGAAGCGGAAATCCGCTATCGTCGAATAAAAAAAATTTTATTGCCATACGATTTACCATGGATGCATCAGAGGAGAGGTTTTTTGAGGAACTTGCCGGCGCACGGGAGGAATCCGACCAGGAATACGAGGTTGAGCTGACGCGGGCTTCGGCCGAAGGGGCCGTTCTTTCGTCGTCTTCGAAGGCGAAGATGGCGAAGCCCAAGATCATCGAATCCAAGAGCGCCGTTGCGGCCTGGGACGATAGCGAGCCGGAGGGCCAGTTGACCGTGGACGTCTATCAGACGCCCGATGACATTGTTGTGGAATCGGCGATCGCCGGCGTTCGGCCGGAGGATATTGATATCCAGGTGACGGCGGATTCCGTTTCGATCCGCGGTTCGCGCCGCCGCGAGAGGGAGGTGAGCGATGACGAATATCTCTATCAGGAATGCTATTGGGGTCGGTTCGCCCGCTCCATCATTCTCCCGCAGGAGGTTGATCCTGACGGTGCGAAGGTCACGTTCAAGAATGGTATTTTGACGGTCCGTCTTCCGAAGGTGAACAAGAAGAAGGCGAAAAAATTGAAGGTCAGCTTGGATTAGGATCTTTCCTTGCTCCTCCTCCCTTTCGAGGGAGGAGCCAGAGGAGGGAAGCTCGTGGTGGTGCGCGAAGTCATCCCCGTGCGGGAATTCGCTGTGTTACAATAAGAACATGGATGGATTCGCCATCAGTTATCTCGTCTCCCGTTTTTTCTACCGCATTTACGTTTTTTTCAGGGATTGGTATGTTGACGGCTCTCGCGCTGTTGCGCGGGCCTTTATGGCGACCCTGGAATATTTGGACCGTTCGCTTGCGGTAAAGATAACGCTGCAGCATTTTTTTGAACCGCTCTATAAGGATTATTCCATTATCGGAAGGGTCCTGGGTATCGTTTTCCGGTCGATTCGCGTCGTGTTGGGGGCAGTGATCTATGCTCTGATCGGTATCGCTTTCGCGGCGGTCTATCTGGTATGGATCATCGTTCCTCCGACCATCCTCTTTTTATCGTTTTGGAAATTGAGATGAATCCGCAATCGTCATGAATATACCGGTACCGGAACCGAATCTGAGGAATGCGACGCTGACCTTTGAGGACCCGCGATTTCGCATGACGGTTCCGGGGCGGCTTTTGGTCCGTGCTGTGACCGCTATTTCCTATGTATTTTTCTCGGCGGCGGCGATCACGCTCCTTATTTCGGGCATTTTCCACTTCGCGATGCTCGGTATTTTTGTTGCAATGGTCCTGGTCGATCGCTTGCTGCATCGCAGGACGGGGGACGTTTCCGTTACTGCGCTTCTGCGGAAAAACCATGGGACGATCAACGTTGCGCCGGCGTTCGGCGCTGCGGCTATCGGGATCATGGAGCGGGCGTTCAATAAGAGCATCATTACGAAAGAAAACTTCTATCTTGAGGTGGCGCGGCGCATCGCCGATGTTCCGGTCATTGCGGATGGGCTTGAGCGGCTCGACGTTTCTCCGGATGAATTCCGCGACAAGCTGGATGATCTCCTGAAAAAGAGCCGCCCTGCGGCCGGGACGGCGAACGACAAGGAGGCGGCTCGGACCGCGGTTCGGTTGCTGGGGGCGCAGGCGTTCCGTGAGGCGGCGTCGGCGGGCCATGAATTCGTAAAACTTTCCGATCTTTTTGCGGCCTTGTCGTCCGTGCAGGACGGGGTTGTTGACCGTCTTTTCGGTCTGTTCAGCATTGACCCGAAGGATATGAAGCATGCTCTCATTTTGAGCTCTGTTTCTCAGGAATTCCGCCGCCTGCCTCGGGTGTTGGGCGGTTTTGCACCGGCTTTGCGCCGCGGGGGGCGGCACCGCGTCATGAATCGCGCCTGGACGTCCCGTCCGACGCCGCTTCTTGATCGGTACGGGGTTGACTTCACCGATCTTGCGCGCCATTCGAGCGCCGGATTTATGGTTGGGCACGAAGAAGAATTCCGGAAGCTTGTGGAGGCCCTGGCGAGACCGGTCAATCCGAATGCGATCCTGGTGGGGGAGGCGGGGATCGGCAAGGAGACGATCGTCCAGCATCTTGCATTCAAATTGATCAAGGACGAGGTTCCGCATGCGCTGTTCGATAAGCGCCTGGTCTCACTGGAGCTTCAAAATCTCGTCGCGGGAGCCGCTCCGGAAGAGCTTGAGGCCCGCGTTGCCGGCGTGGCGCGCGAGATCGAGACGGCGGGGAATATCGTTCTCTATATTCCGGATATCCATAATATGGTGAAATCGTCGAGCGCTGCATATCTCACCGTTGCAGACGCCTTGATGCCGGTCGTGGAAAGCAATGCTTTTCCGGTCGTCGGAACCTCGTATCCGCGCGAGTTCAAGCAGTTGATCGAATCCCGCAGCGATCTCACGGGCTCATTCGAGGTCATTCCGGTGAGCGAGATAAGTGCCGACGAAGCGGAAACGGTACTGACCTACGAAAGTCTGATTTTGGAGGAAACGAGCGGGATCACGGTCAGTTTCGGTGCGATCAAGCGCGCCGTGGCGCTTGCGAAGCGCTATTTGACCGATAGATTTTTACCGACAAGCGCCGAAGAGCTTTTGAAGAGCGCGCTCGTTGCCGCAGAGGAGCGCGGCGAAAAAACGCTTGGTCCCGATCTTGTGACAACGGTCACGGAAGCGAAGGTCCATATTCCGCTGCATGCCGCGGACGATGCTGAGGCCCAAAAGCTGCTTCACCTTGAAGATATCGTTCATGAACGTCTGGTCGGACAG
>DAIBYH010000041.1 GCA_027424065.1 Candidatus Parcubacteria bacterium
GCCGGCCAGCGCGACGGAACTTGCGACAGCAATGGAGCGCGCAAGGATGCGGCGGGGCGAGATCGGCCCTGCCGGCAGCTGCGCCAAAACGACCCGGCGTGAATTTTCCGAAAAACTCTTGTCGGGTTCTATGTTCCTAATTTCTTTCAGTATCTCCGAGAGATCCATGGGTTTCTTTTCTTAATTCCTCCATTGCCCGGTGCTGTATCAGTTTTACTGCACCTTCTGTTTTATGTATTGCGTCGGCGGTTTCCCGGATGGACAGATCTTCGACGAATCGGAGGATGATGACATCCTGGTGTTCCGGCTTCAGGCGGCGAATGGCCGCCATGACCTTTTCCGTCTCGATCTTTAGGGAAACGCCTGCTTCGCCACTTTCCGTGGCGATACCGGCGTGATCCGCGGCTTCGAGGGGTGCATCATCCTTGCGGGCCCGATAGTGGTCGATAACCTGATTTCGGGCGATCCGATAAAGCCAGCTGCCGAACGGGTGGCCGCGATGATGATAGGTCCGTATATTCTGCCAGGCCTGAAGAAAGACCTGGTGGGTGATATCCTCGGCCTCCTCACGGCGGCCTACCTTTACCAACACAAACCGATAGATCATCGGTTGATAATGGTCGTAAAGCTTGCCGAAAGCCGAGGAATCACCAACCTTGACGGCGTCTTGTATTAACTTCTCCTCACCGTCTAACATGGAAAACGTAAAAAATATGTTTTAGTTACGGTATCCGCCGATTTTCCTGGGCGTTTTTCATGAAAAACGCCCTCGCCGGGCTTACCTTAAGTATACCTCTTTTCGTGATAAAATAGAACCAATATGAAAAGATCGCTCGAAATACTCGGCGCCATTATTGCCGCAACGATCGGTTCCGGCGTCTTCGCCCTTCCCTATATTATTCAGCGCTCAGGGTGGCTGCTTTCTCTCGGCTACTTTATTGCGCTTATCGCAATCGTTTCAATCGCACATATTCTCTATTTGCGCACCCTCGAAACAGCACACGAAAAAAAGACGCTTCTTGGTCTCACGAGAGAGCATTTCAAGGGCACTGGATTCTGGGTCGGTTTTTTTGCGATCGTGATAGGACTGCTTCTTGGATTCGTCGGATATCTTGTCCTTGGATCGAAATTCATCAGTATTATTTTCCCCGCGATCCCCCCGCCCATGGCGCTTGCGATCTTCTGGGCGGTCATTGCGATACTGATCTTTAAAAGCGGCGGAAGCGCGGCGGTCCTCGAGATCGCGGGAGTCGTTCTGATATCCATTGCCATTATTTTCATCTTTTTTTCCGGCGATCCGCTTCATCTCTCGATCGGCGCGCCACTTGCGAGCGCAAAGAACTTTTTTCTGCCCTTCGGCGCCGTGCTTTTTTCATTAACAGGGTGGACGAGCGTTGAACAGATCTATGAGATCAGAAGGAAGCAGGGAAAAAAGAAAAGAGACCTCCTTTTCTTCGTGTTCGGCGCCGCATTTGCAGGATTGCTCTATTGGCTGTTCTCTCTGGGGGTCCTGAATTCCGTGATGAGCGTTTCCGCGGATACGATCTCGAGCATCGGCGTTTGGCCGGTATGGAAAAAGGACCTTGTGGCGATCGTGGGGCTTCTTGCGATGGGCGTTGTTGCAATCCCGCTTTCCCGCGAGATCCGCGGGGCGCTGGAAAAAGAGCTGAAATGGAACCGATTCACGGCTCGTTCATTCATCGCACTCGCTCCGCTTGCACTCATCCTTCTCGGCCTGAACAACTTTCTCGTCATTGTCAGTTTGGCGGGAGGGATCTTTTTGGGCGTCCAATATATTCTCATTATTTCGATCGGGCGCAATGCACTTAAGTTATCATTTCGAGAGCGGAGCATGCTCGATTTTTTGATCATTCTCTTCGCTTGCTTCGCGATTTACGAAATAGCGGCGTTTATTGTACACTGAGGTGAATCGATGCCATTCAGGCGCGCTCTCGTAGTCCAATGGATAGAACATCTCCCTCCGAAGGAGAAAATGCAGGTTCGATTCCTGCCGAGAGCACATGTCTGCCGAAAGAAGGATATATCTTGATTACGCGGCAACGACCCCGGTGGACCAAGTCGTCCTGCGGGCAATGCAGCCTTATTTTTCAAAGAAATTCGGGAATGCCGGATCGTTGCATTCGTTCGGCCAGGAGGCCGTCTCGGCGCTCGACGCTTCCCGCGAGACGATCGCATCCTTGCTCGGCGTCGGTTTTCAAGAGATCGTTTTTACTTCTTCGGCAACGGAGGCGAACAACCTCGCGCTCGGTGGCGCCGTGGAAAAATGGCGCCAGATGCATCGCGGCGCGCGAAAACCGCGCATTATTATCTCGGCGATAGAGCATGAATCGGTTTCAGAAACGGTGCGCTTGCTCGAAAAAGAGGGCGTAGATGTCGCTATTCTCCCGGTCGACGCGGGCGGGGTCGCGGAGGGCGGCCGACTCAAAGAGCTTCTCAATAATGAAACGGCGATCGTTTCCATTATGTACGCCAATAATGAAACGGGGGTCATCCAGCCCGTAGCTCAACTCGCGGAGATCGTCCGCGAATTTCGCGAGTCCCGCGGCGACCCAAGGTGGCCTGTTTTTCATACTGACGCAGTGCAGGCGTTCCAGTTTCTTGATTGCAACCCCTTATCTCTCGGGGTGGATCTCATGACTATTTCTTCGCATAAGATATACGGCCCCAAGGGCGCCGGCGCTTTGTATGTGAAGGGGTCGGGGTTTACTTTGCAAAACAATGATATTTTAATTCCGACAACGACTGGCGGAGGCCAAGAATTCGGCCTTCGGTCGGGGACGGAAAATATCCCGGCGATCGTCGGATTTTCAAAGGCGGCGACTCTGGTCTTCGGATCGCGCGGGGCGTCGTCGCGGCGCATCGCGACCCTGCGGGCGGAACTTTTACGGGGGATCAAGAAGATCTGCCGCGGCGCAGAGATGAACGGCGGCGGACCCGCGCTCCCGAACATTCTGAATGTTTATTTTCCCGGGAAGGAAGCACAGGATCTGCTGACCCGATTTGACCGCATGGGCCTTGCTGCGTCCTCCGGTTCGGCATGCCGTGCCCGCGCGCACCAGACCTCGTCCGTTCTTGGTGCAATGGGATGTTCGCGCGAGCGGTCCCGTTCGAGTATCCGTTTCAGTCTGGGTCGGCCCACCACAAAGACAGAGATAATAAGGGCGCTCGCCGTCATAAAAAAGGCCCTGGCCAAAAAATAGAGAATCCGCGGGAAGAGCTGGATTTCCTGCATTATTTTTGGTATCATTTGGGCATTATGCAGATTTCCATACGGGCCGAGGATATTTTCCATATCGGAAATTTCGCGGTGACGAATTCGGTTCTTTCCGCGTTCGTCACATTACTTGTTCTTGCGGGGGCCGCTCTGTTTTTGCGTCGGCGGCTGAAGATGATCCCCGGAAAACTGCAGAACATTCTGGAGATCATGATCGAGGGGGCGCTTGGGCTGATGGATTCGGTTCTTGGCGACCGCCGGAAATCGGAAAAATATTTTCCCGTCGTGTTCACCATCTTCCTTTTTATTCTTTTTTCGAACTGGCTCGGCCTGATCCCCGGTGTCGGCTCGCTTATCGTAAATACCCCGACCGGCGCGACCCCCGTTTTCCGCTCGCCGTCTGCCGATCTGAACTTTACCCTGGCCCTTGCCTTGATCGCCGTGACATTCGTAAACGTGTTCGGCATTATCGCGGTCGGCTGGAAGGAGCGCCTCGGAACCTTTCTTAACTTTAAAAGCCCCATTGCGTTCTTCACGGGAATCCTTGAACTTATCTCGGAATTTGCTAAAATCATCTCGTTTTCGTTCCGTCTTTTCGGGAATATTTTCGCGGGCGAGGTTTTGCTCACGATCATGGCGGCACTGGTCCCATTCCTTGTTCCGGTTCCGTTCTTTTTCCTCGAAATATTCGTCGGATTCATTCAGGCTTTCATTTTCGGCATGCTGACGCTCGTGTTCATTGCAATGGCGACATCCGGCGGACATCTTGAGGCGTCCGGCGCGGGTGAATCGCTTCCTGGATAGAAAATCGAACCAAGGAAATCATAAAGGTCGCAACGGTCATCAATAAACATAAAAAATTTCAATCATGGACGTTAACAGCATGAGGTTGCTCGGTACGGCGATCGCCATCGGTATGGGTACGGTCATGCCGGCGCTCGCCATCGGTCTTATCGGTGCAAAATCCGTCGAAGCCATTGGCAGGAATCCCGAGTCGGCATCGAAGGTGCAGACCATGGCGATCCTCGCCATCGCATTCTCCGAGGCTATCGCGATTTACGCTTTGGTTATGGCGCTCATCATCAAATTCATTCCGTAGTCCCGGCCCGCAGCGAGCCGGGACCCGCGGCGTCGGCCGCCGTAGAATCATTTTCGATCCGTGTCCCAACTTTTCTCACAACTCGGTATCAATGGAGGCCTCCTGCTCAGCCAAGCGGTCAATTTTTCTTTGGTACTGATCGTTCTCTACGCCGTTCTCTATAAGCCGCTGCTCGGCATCCTTCGGAGCCGGCGCGAGCGGATTGAAGAAGGGCTCATGAAGGCGAAGGAGGCTGATGAACGCCTGAAAGAGGTGGACCAGATCGGCAAAAAGAAGATCAAGGAAGCCGAGGATTCCGCAGTGGGGATTTTGAAGGATGTAGAGCGGAAAGCGAA
>DAIBYH010000042.1 GCA_027424065.1 Candidatus Parcubacteria bacterium
TTCCATGAACGCGCCGATTACGATGCGCTTCGGCTTGCGCTTGAGGACATCGATCGATCCTGGGGCGTCTGTTCCAACAAGCTGTTCTATCTTTCCGTCCCGCCGCAGTTTTACGACGTCATTCTGGAGAACCTCCATGCGGGACGCCTGACGGAATCCTGCAGTGCGGAAGAGGGATGGACCCGCGTTGTCGTGGAAAAGCCGTTCGGCAGCGATGAGAAGAGCGCGAAGGCCCTCGATGCGCGCCTTGCAAAGCTATTCAAGGAGGTTCAGATCTATCGCGTTGATCACTATCTCGGCAAGGAGATGCTCCAGAACATCCTTGCGTTCCGCTTTGACAACAACCTTTTCGAGGGAGAATGGAACCGGCATTTCGTGGAGCGCATCCATATCAGGCTTTTTGAATCGCTGGGGGTCGAGGATCGCGGCGGTTTTTATGACGGCGTCGGGGCGCTGCGGGACGTTGGACAGAACCATCTCCTGCAGATGCTTGCATTCATTGCCATGGAGCGGCCGGCCAGCATGGCGGCCGACGACATACGCCGTTCGCGCGCCGAGCTTTTGGAGCAGCTTGCGGTTCCGACGCTCGCGCAAGCCGTTGAGCGTTCGTTCCGCGGCCAATACGAAGGTTATCGGTCCGTAAAAGGCGTAACGGCGCAATCGGAAACAGAGACCTATTTCCGGGTTACGGGCTTCTTGAATGGGGATCGCTGGAGCGGCGTTCCGATCGTTATGGAATCGGGAAAGCGCATGGGTGAGCCGCTCAAGGAGATCGAAGTGGTGCTCCGATCCACGGGTATCGGCGCAGCCGCGCTCCGCGAGCCCGAGAACCGCGTCGTGATCCGGTTGGAGCCGCGCGAAGGCATCAAGATCGCGTTCAATGCGAAGAAGCCGGGGTTTGCCGCGGATACGGAGGTACGGTCGCTCAATTTCGATTTTCGTTCCGAAGGGGACGGCGAGCATGCGCAGTACACCGCGGAGTATCAGAAACTGATCCTGGACTGTATCGCGGGAGACCAGACATTGTTTGTTTCGAGCGACGAGATCGCGGCCATGTGGCGGTTCACGGACCCTTTCATTTCGGCATGGCAGAAGGGCAAAGTTCCGCTGCGCCGATATGCGCCGGACAGCCGTATGGTCGCTGACGAGGCGGCAGCGGCGGATGCGGCGCGAGCGGAACGGACAGGATTCGCAAAAGAGATCGGCATCATCGGTCTCGGGAAGATGGGGGCCGGACTCGCGCGGCAATGGCACGACCGCGGTTGGCGGGTCGTCGCCTATAACCGGCATCCCGAACGAACCAAGGAGCTTGAGGAGGATGGGCTCACGGGCGCGTCCACGCTCGATGAGCTTGTGTCCCGGCTTCCGGCGCCCCGCGCCGTATGGATCATGGTGACGGCCGGCAAGCCCGTCGACGAGCTGCTGTTCGGGAAGGATGGCTTGGCCTCAAAGCTGAAACGGGGCGATCTCGTGATCGACGGCGGAAATTCGTTCTTTGAAGATTCCCGGCGCCGCGCGAAATTGCTCGCACGAAAGGGCATCAAATTCCTTGACGCCGGCGTTTCCGGCGGTCCGGCGGGTGCGCGCAACGGCGCATGCATGATGATCGGCGGCGACCAGGCAAGTTATGAAAAATGGGAAGCGCTCTTTGCGGACGCTTCGGTGAGGGACGGTTATGCGTATTTCGGCGCTGCCGGCGCAGGGCATTTCGTGAAGATGGTGCACAATGGCATTGAATACGGCATGATGCAGTCCATCGCCGAAGGGTTCGCGCTGATGAAGAAGTCGCCTTTCAAGCTCAAGCTGTCCAAGATCGCGAAGCTCTATAATCATGGCAGCGTCATCGAATCGCGTCTTATCGGCTGGCTCGAGAGCGGTTATGCGGCATTCGGCGAGGACCTGAAAAAGATATCCGGTTCGGTGGCGTATACCGGAGAAGGGGAATGGACCGTGAAGACCGGAAAGAAATGGAAAATGAAATTGCCGGTGATCGAGGATTCTTTCAAATTCCGCGTGCGCTCAAAAAAGGATCCGAGCTACATGGGAAAGATATTGTCGGCGTTGCGGAACCAGTTCGGCGGCCACGCCACGAAATGAATTTTTCCGGATAAGAGAACAGCTCCGCGCGGGGCGGAGCTGTGACTGGATCCGGGATGAGATCATGATAGGCGCAGGAACTTCATGCTCCGCGCCACGGTCATTTTCTCGGTTCCGTAAATGAACGTTGTGATGCCGCAGACGATATCGAGCAGGGCGTAGACGCCGTGATCCGGCCGGATAATGCAGGTCTCGTAGGCGACGATGGTGGTGACGATATAGGCTGTCCCCAGGGCAAAATTCTCCCACGACAGCGCATTCGCTCCGGTGTACCAGAGAAAGAGCGCATTCTGCCGGATGTAGAGCGCGGCGATGAGCGCCGGAAGGGTAATGGCGAGTATGTGCATATCTGCACCTCCAGAGCGTATCTTCGCAAGAAAATGGAATATTTGTCAAATGCACCCCTTTTCCGACGGGTGCGGTATAATAAACATATGCTTCCCCAAGACATCAAAAATTATGCAGCTCAGTTCGCGTACCGGCCGGAGGTCGTGAACGCAGGAAAACTGAAGAAAAAATTCGCGAAATTCATCGTGGTCGGCATGGGCGGATCCCATCTCGCTGCGGATATCGTGAAAGCATGGCATCCCGAGCTTGATCTCACGATCTGGTCAAATTACGGACTTCCGAAGATTTCAGAAAAGGTTCTCAAGGAAAGCCTTATCGTTCTCAGTTCATACTCCGGGAACACCGAAGAGGTGCTCGATGCCCTCGCTGCCGCAACGGCAAAGCGGTACGCCGTGGTGGTCGTTGCGTCGGACGGAAAGCTTATCCGCCAGGCGGATAAGGCAGGTATCCCGTACGTAAAGATGCCGCATGAAAATATCCAGCCGCGGATGGCGACGGGTCTCAGTCTGCTTGCGCTTCTTGCCGCAATGGGCGAGAAGACATGGCTCCTTGAGGCGCAGGAGCTTGTGAAGCAGCTGCATCCGGCGCGCGAAGAACGCCGCGGCGAGGACCTCGCGAAGCGTCTCTACGGATCGGTCCCCATCATTTATACTTCTGCCCGCAACGCCGCGATCGGTTATAACTGGAAGATCAAATTCAATGAGACGGGAAAGATCCCGGCCTTTACGAATGTCGTTCCCGAGCTCAATCATAATGAAATGACCGGTTTCGACGCCAAAGAAAAGACCGCAGCCTTGTCGCGGGGATTCCGCTTCGTCTTTCTGAAGGACGGCCTGGATGATCGCAGGATCCTGAAGCGCATGAGCGTTCTGGAGAAGCTGTACCACGACCGCGGTTTCAAGGTTGAGATCGTCCTTCTCCAGGGAAAGACCGAGCCGCAGAAGATCTTCAATGCGCTCGTGCTTGCGGATTGGACCGCCTATCATACGGGCAAGCTCTATGGCGTTGATCCGGAGCAGGTTCCCATGGTGGAAGAGTTCAAGAAGCTGATCAGCAGGCAGTAGGAGAGATCGCATCTCACTGCGAGGCCCGATCTCGATAGATCTGGATAATCCGGGACGGGTTAATGCTTGTTGTGGGCATCTCTCAGTCCGCGATCGTGGATTAAGAGATGCGAACTCTCTTTATGGACGACCGTCCATAAAGAGATACGGGTCCGTTTTTTTCTAGAGAGATCGCGGATTAAATTTCGGTTAAATAAAAATTGAGTATTTTGCTCCGGCGCATAGGATGACCTTATGCGCCGGATACGTTTTTTTTCCGTGGCGGTCATTTTTGCCGTAGCGGGGTTCGGTTTCGGTTATGCTTTCCGTGCGATGCCGGCGGGGGAAACGAGAGTTCTCTATAGTCTCGACGGAATGCGGAACAGCGAAGCGTTGATCCGGATGATCGATGCCGCCCATCACTACGCATATTTCGGTATTTATGCATTCACAAAGAACGACATTGCGGATGCTTTGATCCGCGCGCGGCGACGGGGCGTCGATGTCCGGGGGATCATGGACGGCGGCGAGTCGCGTTCCGGCGTGCAGGCCGATATTGCGGAACGGCTTGTCCGCGCAGGCATTCCCATCGCGTTTCGGACGCGCACGCCGGGCATCATGCACATGAAGCTTCTCGTTACGGAAGACGCATATGCGGTCGGCAGTTACAATTGGACCGCCGCCGCGACCTTTCTGAACGATGAAGTGCTTGAGATCGGACACGATGACCGGGTTCGCGGGGAGTACTCCGCGCTTCTCCAAAGGATCTTTGCCGAGAACCGTTCCGCTTTTCCGGCCCCGCCATGATAAGATAAGAACCATGCAGCTTACGACAAGAAGGCAGATCATTTGGACCCACCATGCGCGCGCAAAGATGGCGTTCTACGGGCTCTCGCGGCAGCGTGTACTTCGCGTGTTGCATACGCCTCGACGGACCGAAGACGGCGTTGCGCCGAAGACCGTCGCAATGATGCAGCCCGCCTCCGTAAAGGCCGCGGCAGACAAGTCCGTTCTCTTCAGAACCGCAATGGGCAAGCCCGCCTTTATTAAGACTGCGACGGACGGATCTGTCTTAATGAGGAAGACGGGCGACGGCCCGCGAAAGGAGGTCTGGTCACAGGAGATCTGGGTCATGATCCAGGACCTTGGAAAGGAG
>DAIBYH010000043.1 GCA_027424065.1 Candidatus Parcubacteria bacterium
ATGGCATGGAGGAGGTTGGGGTCCGATTCCCCATAGGTCCACACTTATGTCGTCAACCATCAAACCGGGCCGCTATCGGCACTTCAAGGGAGGCGAATACGAGGTACTCGGCATCGCCCGCCACAGCGAAACCCTCGAAGAATTCGTGGTCTATCGGGCGGTCTCCGGCGAGCACGGACTCTGGATCCGGCCCGCCGCCATGTTCCTGGAAGAAGTTGAACGCGATGGGAAAAAAATGCCCCGGTTCTCAGCAATGATGCATCCTGAGCGCCGCTAGGAAAGCACGAGTGCAAGCAGCGCTTCGTCGTATTCCAGTTTTCCCGATTTCACCGCAACGTCGTATTCTGCCATATCGCGCGTCCGCTCGCGCCACTGCGCGGCAAGAATATTGAATATCTTGGGCGCCGGGTCGCCGATCATAAACAGCGTTTCGAGCGCAGCAAGGCGCTTCCGAAGCTCGGCATGGCGCACGCCCATAATGAGCGGCCAGTAGGCAGGAGCGGCCTCGAGATCGAATCTATCGAGTTCCCGCGCGGTGATCTTCGGAGCGAAGGACGCCAATTTCTCGATCTCCGTCGCAAGCCCCCAGCTATCCCCCGCAAAGACCTCCGCAAGGTGCTTCGCTGCGGCAGCATCCAGCGCAACGCCGCTCCGCTCCGCAAGCGCATGGGCGAACCGTACCGCAAGTTCTCCCGACAATTTTTTGAACTCCTGAAAGAGCGCAGGCTTCTTCAGTAAAAAAGCGAGCGCCTTCACCGGCTTGTCCGGTTCCGAGATCAGGACGGTCGTTGTTTTATGCTCAAGATAGGGCACGATGATCTTCGCAAGCTTTGCCGCATCGGCCGCAAAAGCATTCTCGAGCACCGCCAATTTGGCGCTTTCAAAGAGCGGCTGATTTGCGAGGAATTCCTCAAGTTCCGCAAGGCCGTCCGGCAAGGCGAGATCAAACGCGCCGACGCCCTGCGCCGAACGTTTTTTTGAAAATTCCGCGACGAACTCCCGCTTCTTCTGCGTACGGCGGTAATCGTCGGGACCGTAAAGGAATATCACCATAGCCGTGGATTCCCGTCGTTATTTCTTCCGTTCCGCGGCGGCCTTCATGAATGCCGTGAAAAGCGGGTGCGGAGAAAGCGGGCGCGATTTCAATTCGGGATGGAACTGGGTACCCACAAAGAACGGATGCGTCTTCCGCGGCAGTTCCGCGACCTCCATAAGCCGGTGATCAGGCGAGAATCCTGAGAAAATGAGGCCCTGCTTCGTGAGAACCTCAATATACTTCGGATTGACCTCGTAGCGATGGCGATGGCGCTCGGAAACGAGATGCTTATGGTACGCGGCAAAGGCAATGGTCCCCTCTTCGATCGCCGCCGGATATGCACCAAGACGCATCGTGGCGCCGAAGTTCTTCTCGGACATGTTCTTCCGCTGCTCCGGCATGATATCGATCACCGGATACGGCGTCGCGGGATCCACCTCGGTCGTATGCGCGCCCTTGAGGCCCGCCTTATGCCGTGCGTATTCGATCGTGGCAAGCTGCATGCCGTAACAGAGGCCGAGATACGGGATCTTATGCTCGCGGATATATTTGATGGCTGTTATCTTACCCTCGATGCCCCGCCCGCCGAATCCGCCCGGCACGATGATGCCGTCATATTTGGCAAGCTGCCGCACCGCGGCGGGATCCCGCTCGAACTGTTCGCTCTCGATCCACTCAATGATCGGCTTCCGATGGACCGCTGCGCCGCCGTGCTTGATCGCCTCAATGACGGAAATGTAGGAATCGGCCAGCATGAAATCTCCTGAGTCGAAATATTTTCCGACAACGCCGATCCGCACTTCCCGCTTCGCGTCCCGCGCCGCACGCGAGAAAGCGCGCCAGGACGCCAGATCGGTTCCGCGCGGCCTGAGACCGAGCTTCATGAGAAGGCGGTCCGACAGCGATTCCTTTTCGAAATTCAGGGGCACGTCATAAATGCTGTCCACGTTCGGCGCGGAGATCACATCCTCCTCGGAAATGCCGCACATGAGCGACAGTTTCTCCTTGCGCTTCTTATCGAGCGATACCGGCGCCCGGCCGAAGATGATATCGGGCTGGAGTCCGACGGAATTCAGGTCGCGGACCGCGTGCTGGGTCGGCTTGGTCTTCAGTTCCGTCCCTCCCGCAGAGAGCGAAGGGATATAGCTCACAAGGCAGAGCAGAACATCTTCCGGATGGGACGAACGGAGCATGCGTATGGCCTCCAGGAAAAGAATGTTCTCGTATTCCCCGACCGTGCCGCCGACCTCCACCAGGACCACTTCGGCGTTCGCAAGTTTTGCTGCGCGGTTGATGCGATTGATGACCTCGAGCGGGATGTAGGGCACGACGGAAACGCATTTTCCGCCAAACTCAAGATTCCGCTCGCGCTGGATGACCTCCAGGTAGATGCTCCCCGTCGTCATATAGTTCGCACGGGACAAGTCCTTCCCGAGGAACCGCTCGTAATTCCCCATGTCCTGATCGCACTCCATGCCGTCATCCAGCACGAACGTCTCGCCGTGTTCGGTAGGGTTCATGGTCCCCGCGTCCACGTTCACATAGGGATCGATCTTCATGGCGGTCACCCGGATGCCCCGCGCCTGGAGGATCTTTCCGATGGACGCCGCCGTTACGCCCTTGCCGACGCCGGACATAACGCCGCCGACGACAAAGATATATTTCGTCCTCTTGCCCGTGGAACCTCGTGGAGCTTTTTTCATGACCATAGTATAGCAAGACCGCACCCTGTTACCAAGGTGCGGTTCGTTTTCAAAGGAATCCCTGCATGCCGGCAGGCCGCTTCGGGACCAGAGCCGGATCCGTCGGAAGGGTGAAATGCATGATCGTCCCCCGGTTCACCTCGGACTCCGCCCAGATCTCACCTCCATGGCTGTTCACGATGCCCTTGGTCATATAAAGCCCGAGACCGGAGCCTTCGGTCTGCGAGGCAACGGCATTCGGAGCGCGGAAAAACTTCTTGAAAAGATTCGGGATGGCCTCCGGCGGAACGCCGATACCCGTATCGCGCACCGTCACTTCGAGATACGGCTTTTCCGGCACCGCCGCCACGCGCACGATCACTTCGCCATTCGCAACATTGTAACGGATAGCGTTCTCAAGAAGGTTTGTGAGAGCAATGGAAAGACGCTTCGCGTCGATCATAACATGGGGCAGAGCCGTGTTCGGCCGGTCAAAGTACATCTTGATGCCGGCTTTTTGCGTAAGCGGCAGGACGCCCGCAAGAACATTGCCGATGAACTCCACGATATCGGTATCCTTGAAGTCATAGCCCATCTGGCCCTCTTCCATCTTGGCAACGCTCAGAAGATCCTCAATACGCGCCACGAGTCCCTGAGCCGCGGCAAGCGCGTTCGTAACGATCAGTTTGCTCGTATCGCTCATACCGGCATCGCCCTGGAGCGACTGGAGCGCCCAACTGATATCCGTCATCGGCCCGCGCAGCTGGTGCGATGCCACGGTAATGAACTCGTTCTTCGAACGAATGGCTGTTATGAGCGGGGTCCTGTCCGTGATGATCTTGAAGAACATCGCCGGCCGGCCGGCATCGTCCTTGATCGGGATCGTCGTCACCCGCAGTTCGAGCTCCGGATCCGTAAAGGAAAGGTCGTAGACCTCGGGATATTCTCCCTCGCCCGAAACCTGCACTACGCGCGGAGCGAGCGACGAAAAAACGGTCTGCGCGAGCGTCTGCCAGCCGGCGGCACTGACATCGCGGGGGGAAAGCACATGCCCGACCACTGCGGATGCCGAAAGTTTGAATATCTGCTCCGCGGCAGTATTGAAACGCAGGACCTTGAAATCATTGTCATACGCAACAAAGGCGTCCGGCATGCCCTGGAGGACGTTTTCCAACTCGCTGTGTTCCATGCCGCCTTCGGGCTGCGACGGACCGAATGGATTTTTCGCGCTAAAACCCAGCATATGCCCCATTGTAGCATGCATTCCCTAGTTATGACAGGTGGAATCCTATTTATTTCAATGTTCCCGCCGTCATGGTAAAGTGATGGCATGGCAAAGGAACGGAACACTATCATCCTGACCGGCGACCGGCCGACCGGAAAATTGCACCTGGGCCACTATGTCGGCTCGCTCCAGAATCGTGTCAAACTCCAGGACGAATATCGGCAATTCATCATCATAGCCGACATGCAGGCGCTCACCGACAACGCCGAAAACCCCGCAAAAGTACGGGATAATATCATTGAGGTCGCCCTGGACTACCTCGCCGCCGGCATTGATCCTGAAAAATCCACGATCTTCGTGCAATCATTCATTCCGGAGATCAGTGAACTTGCCATGTACTTCATGAACCTGGTGA
>DAIBYH010000044.1 GCA_027424065.1 Candidatus Parcubacteria bacterium
GATCTCGTCGGGCGTCCGGCCGATCATTTCCTTTGCCTCCGCACCGACCGCAAGCACCGCGTTCTCCGGACGCGTCAGTGCGACGATGGTCGGCTCGTTCACGATGAATCCCCTGCCAGGAACAAAAACGACGGTGTTCGCCGTCCCAAGGTCAATACCGATCTTTTTTCGAAACATATCCCCATTAAAAACCAGATGGGACGGAAAGTCAAAAATAACGGATAGTATCGAGGTTCAACCTTGATAGAGTCCGTCAGGTTGAAGTCGGACCTCGCCGCGAGGTCCGACTTCGGCTCGCGGCTTCAGGGACTCCAATTCACCGAAACGCCGGTCACCTGCGGCGTGATGCTTTGCGAAGAGTTCGTCGTCATGATGATGCGATAGCGGAAATACCGCTCACCGGAATAGGCGGTATAATTCGTGATCGGTATCGGAACCCCGGGATTTCCCGCGTACGTCGTGCTCGCGGTCCCATCCGGCCCGGTGAAGCTCCACGGTCCGCTCGTGCTGTTCGCTGCCGCGAATTGGAAGCCCACCGAACCGATCGGCAGGCCGTTCAGCGTCCCCTGCCAGATCACCGAGTTCAGCTGGGCGCCCGCCGTACTGCCGGTATCGAAAGTCGTTGAATCAAGCGTCCCAATGAGCGGTACCGGCGCCCAGCTCGTCGCCACTTCGTAATTGGAAGTGTTCGTGCAGAATGATGCGCTGATATCAAGGCAATTGAAGCTGATCCATCCGACGGAGTCGCTCCAGGCATAGCCGTGGAAGTTTCCCGACGAATCAATGTAAACGCCGTAGGTGGACGTGGCACACCAATTATTATTGGTACAGCTGAAGCTGATCCAGCCCGTGGAATCGTTCCAGGCCCAGCCGGCAAGCGTTCCGGCGCCGTTGTTCGTCACTTTATAATTGCCGTTCTGCGACGAGCAGATATTGCCGATAGGGGTCGTGCCGCAATCCAGAGAGATGTAGCCGATGGACGAGCTTGCATATCCGGTCAGCTGGGACGAGTTCACCGTGATGCTCTGCGTGTTATAGAAATCGATCCAACCCAGGATATCGTTCCATCCCCAGTGCTGATTCGTTGTCGCGCTGATATTCGTGGATGCGAAAGCGCGCGAGGACGGCAGGGCGGCGAACACCAAGAATACGGCAACGCCGATAAGGATCCCTGCGCCAAGGAATCCCGTGCGCCGGACGACCGCTGTTTTCGTCGATGATGAAAAAAGTTTCATGGCGTATCAATATCCCGGAATGGCGACATAGAGCGACCCGGTCGCGGTTCCGTAATCAATGTTCGTCGAGCTTGCAAACTGGCTGTTCGTGGAGGTCACAGGACCGGCTGCGCCGGGACCACCCGCCCAGCTTGTCTGATAGAAAACGCTGTTGTTGCTCCGCACGAGATAGGTCGTCATGGAATTCACTGTTCCGCCGAGCCAGCCATAGACAACGGTCAGAAGCTTCGTCGAGGGATCATAGGTCCCGCCGCTCGTAACGATATTTCCGCCACTGTCGCGCTCCACATCCATCAGATAAAAAGAACGGGTATAGGTGGACGTACCGACGACGAGCGATTGCACTGATCCCGGCGCGCTCACCGTGAACGGCGAACTGGACGTGTTGAGGTAATAGGTGTTCCCCGTTCCTGTCGCGAGCGCAAGGACGGCGTTCCAGTTCCCGCCCGCCCACGATCGAACGTTGTCGAGCAATCCTTTTCCGAGCGATGCCGCAACCTGTATCTTGGCAGCGTCTTTATTGGACTGCAGCGCGGGAACGATAAGGGTCACGCCTGCCGTGATCAGAATGGCCCCGATCGCAACCGCGATCAGAACCTCGGCAAGCGACTGGCCGGAACGTGCATCTTTGCGGATCGCGCCTGCGTGCATGGTTTTATTTTACCACATTGCCGCACATCTCATTCGCCTGTTACGGAAAACCCCGAACGGAAACCCAGGAAAGCTCAGCGATGAAAACCGAGGTCGGCAGGATTGTCGTCGCCCGAAATGCGATGCACGGACCCGCCGCCATGCTCGAATTTCTCGCGGAGCTCAGCGACCTCGTCCAAGAGCCGGACCGTTTCCGCGGGTAAAAGCGCGCGCTTCGCGCGGCGGCGCGACCAATAATCGATCACCAGGCGGCTGTCGCCGAACACGTTCCGCACGCGGTGCTTCTCCGCGATCTCGAGTGCATAGCGGAGCGCCAAAAGTTCGCCGTAGTTGTTCGTCGCCTCGCCGTTCCGCACGCGGTGCTTTCCGAACGGGTTCAGTTCGTGCCTCTTCATAACGGCGGAAAGCAGGTCCTTCCCTGTTTCATCGGTAACGCTGATCTCGACGCCCTGGCCGCGCCCCGTTCCTGCATCAAAATAGATGCCGGGCTTTGCCGGCCGCCGTTCGCGCGGCGTGTAGCGGGCTCCTTCCGTAAGCCAGGCCCGGGCGGCCGCCTCGGACGGAAATCCCCGGTAGCGCGCGCCAGGAACTCCGGAAACCGTTCTTTCGCAGACCTTCCAGTCATCGGTCACCCCGGAACGCCCCGCCGGAACAAGATAGGCATAGTATTTTTTCTTCGGAGCGGCGGTCATGTGCGATTCAAGCGTTCCACTATCTCATCCCGCGCACGGAGCACGCTCTTCCGGTCCTTGAACTCCGCCGCGCCTGCGCCGTCATGCCCTCCGCCGCCATAGGTCCGCATCAGGCGGCCGACATGGATCCTGCCGCGAATGCGGGACCAGGGATTCTTGCTGAGGCCGAGATGATAGAATGCTCCCTTCCTCGTGATCCGCACATTGTACGGAATTTCAGGATGGAGATAATACGGCGCATATCGCAAAAGACGGGTGCGGTCGGCGGAAAGATCGATCATGGTCGCCGCGCCGCGCACGACAAGATGTTTGCGGTAGTATGCCAGATTTCGAAGCGCGCGCTTGCGTTCGCGCCGGCCCGCAGCGGCAACCTTCGGCAGAACCGCGATCTCTCGAAGCGGACGTTCCGCAAGCAGCCGGATCACCTCGGCGGCGCGTTTTGCCGTTCCAGGTTCCGCGTCGATAAAGTTCGTGACCGCAAAGGCGGGATCTTTCATGAAGATCGTTTCTTCGGCGGAAGCATAGCGGGCGGCATCGACGACATCCAGCCATGCAATAAGCTCCTTGAAGCGTTCCGGCGGGTGCCAGCCGAAGTTCCGCTTCAGCATCGCATAGGTCATATGGCAGCAGGAATAGTAACGCGGCCGATAGGCGTGCGACCGATCCTCCTTGAATTTCCGCTTCCATGATTCTTTCTTGAATGCCGTGGGATGATGATCGAACCAGAATGCCGTTCCGGGATGGTAAGGAAAATCGAGAACCACCGGAGCATTCCGCTTGCCGGCAAAAATGCGGTGTTTTTTAAAAAAGGCGTCATCGGCCCACTGCTCCTGCAGGTCATGATCAATGGGGACAAAATGCCCGATGCGGTCGCCGCGGCCCTCAAGAAACGAAAGCATGATGGCGGCGGAGGCCCATCCGTCAAAATCATTATGAAAATAAAGATCGTAGATCATGGTTTAGAAATGTTATAGGTGTTCGAAATGTTGTAAGTGTTGTAGATGCTTGAGATGCTCGAAATGTTTTAATTGTTCGATGTGTTGGACACCTTCGGACAATTATAACACCTACAACATCTTGAACAATTACAACATCTCTGACAATTACAACAATTACAACATTTTCAGCTTTCCGTCAGCTCGTAGTCCTTCGGAAACAGATATTGCGCCATCTTGAAAATGCCGTACGCCATGAATGGCGCGGCAAAAACATCGATGGAGTAGTGAACATGCGCCAGAAGGACCGATACGCCGAAGACGGCGGAAAGGATAAAGTACAGATAGCGCCAGAAACGGCGGTTCCAAAAAACGAGCGCCATCAGGAACGGGAGCCCCGTATGACCGGAGAAGAAATAACCTGCCTCAAGTCCGAGGCCCACGTAGACCCGATCGGTCAGAGAATGGCCCGGCACGATCTGGCCGGGATAAACGCCGAGATGCGTGATCACGACGAAGAACGACCGGATCGCAATAAAGAGGGCGGCCGCCTTGATCGCAAAAAGGAGGTATTTCGGCTTGGCAATGACGAGCACGACGGACAAGAGAATCATAAAGAGCGCCCCGTTGATGATGACCATGTCCATATTGAC
>DAIBYH010000045.1 GCA_027424065.1 Candidatus Parcubacteria bacterium
CCCGATATCCGGAGCCCCCTGCAGATCTTCAAGCGACAAGGATCGGAAGGTCTTTAAAATGTCGCTGATCCGGATGATCCCGCCCGAAGACGGGAATTTGAAATGTCGCGCGAGCGTGATCGCCGTTTCCTCTCCCACGTGGAGAATGCCGAGCGCAAAAAGAAATCTCTGGAGGGAGACCTTCTTTTTTTCGGCCGTCTCCGCAACGATGTTCTCCGCCGACCGTTCGCCGAAGCGCGGCAAGGCCGCAATATCGCCCTTCACCAGCATGAAAATATCCGCAGCGTCGGAGATCAATCCTTCGTCAAGGAACCGGTCAATGATCTTCGGGCCGAGGCCTTCGATATTGAATGCGCCCCGCGACACGAAATGATAGAGCGATTCCCGGTGCTTCGCGCCGCAGGTCGGCGACGAACAGCGGTGAATGGCGCCGTCGCGGACCACTTTGGAACCATCCACCGGACACCGGCCCGGCATATGAAATGCAACCTCCTTCCCCGTACGGAATTCTTTGAGCACGCTCGTGATCTGCGGGATGACATCACCGGCGCGGGAAACGACGACCGTGTCGCCGACCTTGAGGCCGAGCCTCTCTATTTCATCCGCATTGTGGAGCGTCGCGTGCGTGATCGTCGTCCCGCCGACGTTCACCGGCCGCATGACGGCGACCGGCGTAAGCGCCCCGGTGCGGCCTACCTGCACGACGATATCCTCCACGACCGTCGTCGCGTCGCGCGGCGAGAATTTATAGGCCATCGCGGCGCGCGGCGCCTTTCCGATGATGCCGGCGCGCGTGAACGTGGCGTTGTCGTTCACAATGACGACCGTGCCGTCGATCTCGTAATCCAACCTGTCCCGCCGCGAGGGCGCGGCCCAATGGTCCCGGAACACAAAAATCTCCTTCAGATCGGCCGCCGGGCGATTGTTCGGATTGGTCTTGAATCCGAACGCCTTCAGTAAAAGATGTTCCTCCTCGTGGTAGGTCTGCCCGATATCCGTCACGATATCGTATTGGAACGAATCAAGGCGCCGCGCCGCCGTCACCCGCGGATCAAGCTGCCGGATGGAACCTGCGGCGATGTTGCGGGGATTGGCATACGGCTTCAGGCCCTTCCGTTCCTGTTCGCGATTCACGTCCGCGAACACTTTCTTCGTGATGAACACCTCGCCGCGCACGATGAGGCGGCGCGGATTCAGATGATAGGAATCGGGATCAAGGGATATCTTTTCGAGATTCGCACGAACCTCTTCCGGGGGCAGAATATGGAGCGGGATCGCGTCCACGGTGCGGAGGTTCTGCGTAACATCCTCCCCGATCAGTCCGTCGCCCCGCGTTGAGCCGCGCACAAAGACCCCATTCTCGTACTCAAGCTCGATAGCCAGGCCGTCGATCTTCAGCTCGCAATAGAACGGCGCGGCGTGCGGATGGCGCGGCGGCGGAACGGGAGATCCCAGATAATTCTCCACGCGTTCCAGCCATGCCTGCATGTCCTCTTCGGAGAACGCATCATTGAAAGAGGTCATGCGCTCAACATGCTTCACTTTCGCGAACTCCTTGAGCGGCTTGCCGGCAACGCGCTGCGTCGGAGAATCCGGAGTGATAAGATCGGGAAATCGCGTCTCCAGATCGAACAATTCCTTTTTGAGAGAATCAAGCGCGTCGTCGGAGATAAGGGACCGGTCCAGCACATGATACGCATACCGGTACCGATCTATCTCTTTTCGAAGTTTTTCGATCCTCTGTTTGGCGGCGGCTTTCTCCATGGGATATTACGGCAGGGTTCCGGTAGCTCCCACAAAATCCACAAAGAACGCGCGGCGCGTCCCGCCGGACATGCCGGCCGCGATGCCGTACGCCGAGCTTGAGGCAGTGCAGGAAGAAGGTGTACTGGAGCTGTCATAGCAGGTCACTGAAGTACTGGCGCCGCTCGAGGAAAGCACCGGCAACGGGGTCGGCGCCTGTCCTGAATTCTGAAAATAATTGTAGAGCGCCCACTCTGTGCCGGAGTCGGCGGCGAATATGGACTTCGCGGAATCGGCGAAATTGGTGGTCTGCCGGATCTGGTAGGCCATCAGAAGGCCCGCGATCGTGGTCGCGCCGAGCATGGTCGCGCCGAGCATAAGCACCGCAAGCAGCATTGCCTGGCCGGAACGGGAACCGCGAAGATCCTGTTTTGGTGCGATCTTTTTCATTCTCGTTCCTCCATTATACCACGCTTTGCGGGGATGAATTTTCCGGCAAGGAACGCGTGGCGGAAACGAAAGTTTTTCGGGAATGCCCTTGAACAGCCGTATCTGTCGGCAACCTCAGAATGAACCGACTCCCCCTGCCCGGAGCGCTCTCGGCCATGATCGTGCCACCGTGATTCCGCGCGATCTGCTGGCAAAGATAGAGACCGATACCTGATCCGTCATCCTCCGATCTGCCGCCTTCAACACGATAAAAACGCTCGAAGATGCGTCCGAGATTCTCTTCGGCGATACCGCTACCGGTATCAGCAACACTGACCTCCGCCGTGCCATCGACCGCACGCACATCAAGCGATATAGAGCCGCCTTGCGGCGTATGACGCAGGGCGTTACTTAAAAGATTCATGACCACTTCGCGCAGCTGATCGGCATTTCCGGAAACCGAGACCGGCTCATGTCCCGACCAACGCAACGCAACCCCTTTATCCTCTGCGAGAATCGCGCAATCCTCACAGATATCCCGAACCAGCGCATCAAGCTCAACGCGACCGTGTGCGCTGTCGCTTCCTCCGGGACCCTGTTTTGCCATATCAAGAAATCCTCCGACGAGCCGCATAAGACGATCTAATGTCGCATCCATGATACGCCATGCCTGTTTCTGCTCCGCATCATTGCTCCGAGAGAACGTCCCTGCATGCATCTTAAGAATGGCAAGCGGGGTTTTGAATTCATGGGAAACATCTGTCAAAAAATGCGATTGCGTCTCTGTGATCGCTTTTATCTTCTCTGCCTGTTCCGCGGCGCACGCACGAAATTTCTGCACCTGGACATCCATGTCTTCGCGAAGTTCGATGGTTTCGAGGGCGACCCCAGCGCGCTCGGCAATAAAATCAAGGAAGGCAAGATCATCCCGCGAAAAGAGCGCCCCTGAACGTTTACGCCCAAGAAATACAAGCATGCGTACCTTGCTTTTGATCGAAATCGGCATAACGGCACCGACTCCGAGGCGCGCAGCGCTGCGCTCAATCCCTTCGCGCAAATCTTCATTTTTCACAGAACGCACCGAGGAAAAGAACCTGACCGCATCGGTTCCGAGCGTACCCAAAGAACGAAGCATCAAGAATCTTTCGGCAAGACGGGCATAATCATTCGCCGCAGCACTGCCAAACGGCAAGCCGGAGATCAGAACCGGTACTCCGGACCCACGACGAACTTCGAAAAGGACTGTTTCAGTGGGGCGCACCGTCAGCCGTAGAAAATCCTCAAGTATGCCAAGTAGATCACCACGATGAAGCGGAGCATCAAGCCGGCGACCCAGTTCTTTCATGGCCGCAAAGAATGGATAGGAATTTCTGAAAAAGAGACGGTCCGTCGCCGCATTAAAAAGATCCCTGAGCGGAAGAAATGCCAGAACGCCAATGACCGCAGCAAGAATGTCGGCGGGACGATCGTTCTGATAAAAAAACTTTTCGATGGCGAATTCGGCGCCGAAAAAGAGGAGCGCGACCGAGGTAAGCGACAAAAAATACATAACAACCCTCCGCAGAAGCGCGCTGCCGTAGCTTCCGTACCGCACCATGCCATAGCCACCAATGATCACGACGACCAGCGAAAAAAAGTTGCTGACGGCCGTAAAACGCGTAACGCCGAGGAGGGGCAAAATAAGATCGGCCACGCACATCATGAGCGCAGCCGCAAACATGACAACAACGAGGCCCCGCGTCAGAAATTCAAAGGACGATCCCGCCGAACGCCGGCGACGGAGATATCCCGCAACACCGAGCAGCAGATACCCCGACATCACGAATGCCGTCACGGGGGCAAGGCCGTGATAGGCCTGCCAAAAGAACGCAGCTGGATCGGGATCGAACGCCGCGGCGGCCAATATTGCAGGCAATGCGAGAAAAGCGGCGGCCCAAGGGATCAAAACCAGAGCAAACCATCCGCGGACCTTC
>DAIBYH010000046.1 GCA_027424065.1 Candidatus Parcubacteria bacterium
GTAGAGGGTGCCGTTCCCCTTCAGGGCATTCATATACAGGTCCACATTCCCCTGATCGTATGCCATCACCCGCACCTCATCGCAATACTTATTGAAGGCCGGATAATTGTCGGAATACGGCAACGGATCGGGCGGCGTCCCCTGCCAGATATCCGTCGCCGGCGAACGGGGCTCTACCGTGCAGGTCAGGAGCTTGCCCTGCGCATGGAGCCGCATCGCAAGGCCCTCGATAAAAAGCGCGAAATACGGCTTGATCTTGGGCAGCTTCGCTTCGTAATCGATATCTATGCCGTCGAACTTTTGCGTTCGCGCCAAATTGGAAATGGCGTTTTCCTGGGCGATGCGGGTCCGCGTATTGGATAAATAATCGTACATCGTTTGGCCGCTGAACCACGCAACCGTCGGAATGATCTTCACGCCGAGCTGATGGGCGGCGAGGAACCACCCGTTCCAGCTTCCATCATTGATATGCGCGTCATCAATGATCTTCCTTCCGCCGTCCCCGATCGCGTAAGAGAACGGGCTTACCTCGCTGAGCTCGTTCAAGTAGAGCGACACGTCGCTTGCGCCGGATTGCGCGCGCCAGAACGGGAGCCAGACGCCGTACTTGAGCGGCGCGGAACGCGCGGCGGTGGTCGCGACCGTTGCGGCGGCCGCGGTCTTATGGAATTTCCAAAATCCGAACAGCGCGAGGGCCGCTGCCGCAAAAATGAAGGAACCGAGCACAATGCGCTTCGTCATGATCCCATTATGCTCCGAACCGGACGGTGCGCGCAAGAAAAAAAATGAAGGAAAGATGAAGAAAAAAGATGGAGAAATTGTGGAGATGCCGCGGGAGCGGTAAAATGGGGGTATCGAGCTCCGCAAAACGCGCGGGGCGAACCAACCCACATGATCCAGGAAACCAGAATTCTCATGGGTATGCCCGTCTCCGTCGCCATCGTGGACCCGGAAGCGAAGCAGGAAGACCTTGATGCCGTCTTTGCATATTTCGCCTCCGTTGACGAGCAATTCAGTCCCTATAAGGAAACCAGCGAAACAAGCGCCGTAAATCGCGGCGCCCCCGAATCGGAGTGGAGCCCGGAGATGCGCGACGTAGTGGAGCTCGCGGAACGCACCCTGCGGGAGACCGACGGCTACTTCAGCGTCCGGACGCCCGAAGGCGCCTTTAACCCCGTCGGCATCGTAAAGGGCTGGGCCATCAAGCATGCCGCCGATCTTCTGCGCGGCCGGGGCTTCAAAAATTTTTTCGTGGACGCCGGAGGCGATATCGAAGCGGCAGGCAGAAATGCCGAAGGAAGGCCGTGGAGCGTCGGCATCCGGAATCCCTTCAAGCGCGACGAGGTCGTGAAGACGGTCTTTCTCTCCGACATCGGCATCGCGACCTCCGGAACCTACATCCGCGGAGATCACATCTTCGATCCCCATACCGGCAAGACCGTTTCCGATATCGTAAGCCTCACGGTGATCGCCAAGGATGTCTGCGAAGCGGACCGCTTTGCCACGGCCGCATTCGCGATGGGCGCGAACGGCATCCGCTTTATTGAAGATCATCCCGGCCTTGAGGGATATGCCATCGACCGGAACGGGGTCGCGACCATGACGAGCGGATTCTCAAAATACACCCTCGAACCGCGGAACTGAGGAGGAGGGCGAAATAGCAATAGATTAAAAATGGATTAAGAAAATATGAAAACATCTCTTATTCGACGACCGTTCATAAAGAGATGTCCGCATCTCTTATTCTACGATCGTCGATAAAGAGATGTGGGGGCGGGGCGGCGCGAAAAAACAAATGAAATTCCCCGGGTTTCCGCCCGGGACTGAATGTGTCGAGATCGGACCTCGTTGCGAGATCCGATCTCTTTTCGTGCGAACATCAGTCCGAAATGACCCCCGCGGATGAGACCGAAACGGTGGAAGAGAGGGATGACTGTGAGAGACTCACGAAACCGATGGTCGCTGTTGCGACCGGAATTCCGGAGATCTCATTGAAGAGCACATCCACGCTCTGCCCCACGGGCAGCGTCGCGGTCGCATAGGCGACATCTGACGGAAGCCGGTAATATCCCTGGGTTGTGCTTGGACCGTACGCCGAAAAGAAGATCGCATAGAATGGCGCTGTGTTCGTCGGATTTGAAAAATGAACGCCCCAAGGAACGTTGTTTTCCTGGCTGACAGACCGGTTCTGCGCCTCGCTGAGAAGCGCCTGCGCCTGCGATACCGCCGACGAGAGATCGTTCGTGTTCTTCTGACCGCCAAGCTCCGCAAATGCCATGATACTGAGAATGACAATGATGGCGGCAACGATCAGAACCTCAATGAGCGTGAATCCCCTTTTCATGATGATAACGATCTAGAATGATGCGGTCGACATCTGATAGACCGGCACGATGATGGAAAGCGCGATGATCGCAACCACAAAACCCATGACGAGCAGCATGGCGGGCTCGATCAGCGCGACCGCCGTTTTGATGCTCGCATCGATGTTGGAAGCATAGAAATCGGCGAGAGTTCCGAGAACCTCCTCGATATGGCCCGCTTTTTCGGAGATCGCGATCAGACTCGTGACCGATTGCGGGAGCACGGTCTCCTTGCGGAACGCCTCGCCGATCGTAAGTCCCTGCGACAGGCCCTCGTTCGCGATCCGGAGAAGCGCATACTTGAACTCGACGACGGGCACCGTATCCGCGGCGATCGTGATCGTCTGGACGATGGGCAGGCCCGCCTTCATAAGCGAGCTCATGGTCGCCGCCATCCGCTGGATGGCAATGTCGCGGTAAATGTTCTTGATTCCGGGAGCGTGCGTCAGAACGGCATCCATGGTCCTGCGTCCGGTCTCCGTCTTCCGGACAAAGAAGAGGGATCCGAAAACAAGCACGAACAGGATGACAAAGAATGCAATGATGTTGTTCCCCACAAAGAGGCCTATCGTAAACACAACCTGCGAGAAGAACGGCGGCGTGATATTGCTTTGGCTGAACACGGCTGCGACCTTCGGCAAGGCAAAGGTCACGAGAAAGGTCATAATGGCGAGCGCCATGAAGATCAGCACGAGCGGATAGATGAGCGCCGCGCGGATCTTACTCTGCAGATCGGCATCCGAGGAAAGGGACGTATTCAGGTCTTCAAAGGTCTTCTGGAGATTACCGGATGCCTCGGCGGCCTTCACCAGACTCACGAAGGTCACCGAAAAATCCTTCGGATGTTTCTCGAAGGTCTTATAGAACGGCTCGCCGCGCGTCAAACTCTCGCGGACCTCGACCAGAAATTCGCGCATGGCCGGCTTTGAGGCATCGGCAATGAGGATATTGATGGCGGACAGCAGATCGGTGCCGACGCGAAGCATGAGACCGAGATACTTCGTAAGGAACACCTTATCCTCCAGCGTGATATGTCCCTTAAAAAGCTGGATCGTGCCGGGCTTTTCCGTTTTCACCGGATCGACGGAGAGCGGCCGGAGGTTCTTTTGGGAAAGGAACAGCAGCGCGTCCTGAAGGACCGCGGCGTCCACGTCCCCCTCCACGACGCTTCCCTTCTCGTCAACGGCGCGATAGTGATAGAGCATAAAAAGATAAAGATGTTGTAGATGCTGCCGAAACCCACCTCCAAGAACATTATAGCAAGAGAACACTACAACATCTACAACATTTCGGACATCTACAACATTTATATCGCCAGCATCACCTACAACACTTAGAACATTTCGAGCATTTATAACATCTATTATTCCCGGATGACGCGCAGCACTTCGTCGATCGTCGTGAGCGCAAGTTCGGCCTTCCGAAGACCGTCCTCGAACATCGTGATCATACCGTTCTTCCGGGCCTCGGCGCGGAGCACGTCGATATTGAAACGATCCGTGTCGATCGTCCGCTTAACGGCATCGGTCACCTGAAGGATCTCAAAAATACCGATACGGCCGACATAGCCGGTACCGCCGCAAACGGTGCAGCCCTTGCCGCGATAGAGCGTTTTCGGCGCGGTGAAGTGGTCATCGGGGATGCCGAGCGCCTTTCG
>DAIBYH010000047.1 GCA_027424065.1 Candidatus Parcubacteria bacterium
CCTTCGCGGCCGCTTTGATGTCTGACGGGATCACCTTCAGGCCGCTCACCAAACTGAAAACGATGTTCCAGAGCATGCTGATAAAGATGATGAAAACCGCCGCGCCTTCAAGAAAACCGAAATGGATGAAAAAAATGATGATGACCGGGAAGAATGCGAGCACCGGTACCGACTGGGCAATATCGAACACCGGCAGCAAGAACCGCTCCATCAACGGACTCCGCTCCACAAGAAGCGCAAGCGGAACCGAGAGGGCGAGCGCAAAGACATACGCCACAAGCAGACGGAGAAAGGTCGCAAGCAGCGCAAGGCCAATGGTTTCGGGTGCCAGCTCGTTCGCGGGAAGGACCGGAAAGATGGACGCAAGCCGCAGGGCCGCGAAGAGCAAAACCACGAGCAGGAGCGGCGTGAACGCGGAATAGATGCGCTGCCACCGGGTGACGGGGTAGCTCACCAGGATGCGCCGCGACGCATGATTGATATGGTTGCGATGTTCCATTTACAGCGTAAGCCAGGAGTAGGTTCCGCTCGCATTCTCCGTGCAGACCTGGAGAACGTCGTTGGATGCGGGCGCAAGCTCCTGATACCAAAGCGTGCCGCGGGATGACGCGCCGCAGGACGGCTGCGCAAGCGCCGTGTTCAAACGGATGCCGCCGTTCACTTCAAGCGCCTGCTGCGGGCTCGACTGGTTGATGCCGACGTTCGTGCCGCTGAAATAGATGACGCCGTTCACCGAGGTCCACGCCTGGGATACAGAGCCAAGCGCGCCGCTTCCGGAAACGGATGGGTAGACGCCCGAATCAAAGGTGGCCGCAGATACCCGCGTAATGGAGGTCTGCAGCGCCTGGGCGAACATCTGTTTGATGTTGGAGGTGTTGTAATTGATCGTGAATGCGACGCTCACCGTATCATGGCCGGGCGGATTCTGATGCCGGGTAAAGGAAAGGTCCGAGACCGTCACCTTGTTCGAGGTCAGTGGCTGAAGCGTACCGCCAGCCTGCTGAATATAGACCGTGCCGCCCGCCAGACTGATGACCGTCGGATCGATCGTCGAGGACGGCATCCGGAGCACGAGCGTGGTGACGGCCGTGTTCGCCGTCGTAGAAACATAGCTTGAGTTCTGGACATAGTACTGGATCCGCTGCAGCAGGAACTGGCTCTGCTGGTCCACGACCGCCGCAGACATCTGGTGCGCCTGCATGCCGGCGACCGCAACGAAGATGCTGATAAAGGAGATGATGACGATCGTGAAAATGGCGGTCGCCACCAAAACTTCAATGAGGGTAAATCCTCTTTTCATGGCTCTTTCATTGTACCACACCGGCCGGTCGCGGAAACGCGCGCACGCAGAGAACCACCCTTATGACCGCATGCCTATAGGTTCTACGGAATGAACTTGATCGTATTGAGAACCTCGTGGAAATCGGAAAGGATCGCCGTGGAGGATGGATCGTTTGCGCGATACGCAAGATAGATCTTCCAAAGCTCCGTATTGCGCGGGCAATAGAGCGCGATGGTTGCCGTGGTCGGACTTCCGGAATGCGCGGTATCATACCGCGCTTCCCTGCAGGACGCACCGCCCACCGTGACCAGGGACGTTACAAGATTCTGCGCTCCCATCAGTTCGGTGTCCATGATGCTCTGAAGATTGCCGTAAACCGTCGTCGTCACAACGTCGATCTCCGCGCCTCCCGCCGGGATCGTATTGTTCGGTCCGTACTGGCCATTGAAATTCGTCATGGCAAGCGGAGCGGCGGAAAGAACGCTCCATGAGGTCGGATAGCTGAAAGTGAACGAGCTCCCCTGGAAGAAACGATCGAATGTGATGGTGGCGCCGCCTTTGCCGGACGAGGATGCCGTGCCTGTCGCCGCACTGGAGGAGGCCGCGGAAAGCGGCGAAGTGCTTGACGCCGCAGGAGCGGACGCCGGGGAACCGGGCGCCGATGAACGGCTTGCAAAGATACCGATCGCCACAATGACGATCACGACCGCGAGAACGATCAGGAACGAACGATTGCTTTTTTTCATGATGATGTTTTTTGTTTTTATATTCCCGGAGCCACCTCCCTTCGCCTTTTTATCCCGCCGATCGCCTGAGCCCACGGTCGGACTCGAACCGACAACCTTTCGCTTACAAAGCGATTGCTCTACCAATTGAGCTACGCGGGCTGAGGCGATCGGCAGGAGAGAACAAAAGCGCTGCTGTACCGCTGAGCTGCGGGATCGTCACAAAACCCCGCTCATGAGATTTGCGATCGCGGTTCGAGCGAGCGGCGTGAATGCTGACGATGGAATACCGATCGGTATTTCGAGGAGGCATTCACCCCACGGAGCCGAACCGGGGCGCAAAGGTCGTGGGCGCGATTATGTGACGATCCCGCGGGTGGCAAGGCGGCGCGGTCCGTATCTCTATAGTATCGCAAGCGGGTCTGCGCGACAATCCCCGCTTTCCCTGTTTGATTCACCGGTATGCCATTTGATATACTTTCTGCGTGGAACCCGAAAACGAGAAAAAAGCGGCTTACGAAAAAAGCGCGCGGAGAATGCGCATCACCATCTGGATCCTTGTGGCGATCGCGCTTGCGCTCGGCATTTTCATCTATGTACGAAATGCCCCGCCGCCCTACGGAATGTACGATGCGTTCGCGAAGTGCATCTCCCACACAAGCACGACCTTTTATGGAGCATTCTGGTGCCCGCACTGCCATGACCAGAAAAACGAGTTCGGCGACGCGGCGAAATATCTTCCCTATGTGGAGTGCTCTCTGCCCGATGCATCGGGCGAAGCCAAAATCTGCATCGATAACAACGTTACGGAATATCCGACCTGGCAGTTTCCCGACGGATCCCGTCTGATCGGCATGCAAACCCTTCAAACGCTCTCCGAAAAGACCGGATGCCCGTTGCCGACCGGCACGAACTGAACCCGGCGGCCGACGCTCTTCCCCGCATCATCTCCAACACTTGCATCCCCTCGAACACTTCCAACATTACAACATCTAGAACACCTATAACATCTCCATGACCCCCATCGTCCAAAGCGTCACAAACTTACTTTCGCTCGCGACCGTCTTCGGCGATGCGCTCGCGATATTCCTGTTCCTTATCGTCATGACGCCGCTCGGCGACCGTGGATGGGGCAAACGCATCGCGGACTTCTTTGGAAGGTACGCCATCCTGTTCTCTGCCGCCATTGCCCTGGGCGGGGTCATCGGCAGTCTCTTCTATTCGGAATTCGCCCACTTTGCGCCCTGCGAGCTGTGCTGGATCGAACGCGGATTTCTCTATACTGACGCCGTCATCTTCATCGTCGCGCTCATCGCACGCAAGTGGGAGAAAGTCCGTCTCTACGGCAACTTCGTGAAACGGTCCACACTCCTCCTTTCCTGTCTCGGCCTCATTGTGAGCGCCTATCATTCCTATCTCCAGTTCGGCGGATCGGCGCTCTTCAACTGCTCCGTTACGGGCGTAAGCTGCGAATATGTCTATTTTATGGACTACGGCTATGTCACCATCCCCATGATGGCATTCACCGCCTTTGCGCTCGTGATCCTCTTCATGACGCTTCATAAAAAGGACTCCGGGGTCTAAAACCCTCCCCTCGCTCCTCCCTTCATTTTAGTGTTAAAAGTCTCCCCGTTGTCATGGTCCCGGAAGCGGGACCATCCGTGCTTCCATTCTTCACGAGAGAGAAAAGCGCGGATCCTCGCCGGAGTTTATCCCGCATACCGATGCGGGGCGAGGATGACGAATTAGCGAGATCCGATCTTAAAAAAATTCACTTCACGGCTGCCTGGATAATGCCGTCGACGATCATTTCTGCCGCATTCGGAACGAAGAACTGCTTCGCAGCAGCGCTCATGCG
>DAIBYH010000048.1 GCA_027424065.1 Candidatus Parcubacteria bacterium
CTGACATTGAGCCAGCCGAAACCCCTCCCGACCCTCACCATGAGGATCACTGCCTATGCGAGCGTTCCCGATGAAACATCGGACCACCCGTTCATTACGGCGTCCGGGGAGCACGTCCGTGACGGCATTGTCGCAACCAACATCCTGCCCTTCGGGACAGAGATAAAGATTCCGGCCCTTTTCGGAGACAAGGTCTTCGTGGTCGAGGATCGGATGAACAAGCGATTCCAGAATACGATCGACATCTGGATGAAAACGAAGGCCGAGGCGATCTACTTCGGTGTCGCCCACACCTCCGTCGTCATCCTGAACGATCCGTCGTTCGTGCCTCCCAAGGTCAGCCCGACGGAATAGCGTATTCTTCATCATCAGCAAAACCCCTCCGGGATCCCGGAGGGGTTTTTGTATTGCCGCGGCCTCATCCTATTTTACGGTCAACTGGATCCGTTTCGCGTTCCCTGGAATCTGCCAGAGCCATGCAGGCCAGACCGAAATACTGCCATCCTGCAGCTGCGGCAAGGCCGCAATGGCGCTTTTCGCGTCCGAAATACTTTTACCCGAAATGCTTGCAAGAAAATCGGGGGTGGAAAGCGCCGGTTCCAGTGATCCCTGGGCGGCCACCGAAAAACTCAGCTTGCCGTTGGCAAAATCCGGGACCACGTTCGTGTAATTCAGAGTAAGACCGCTGAATGTGGAGCTCGGCTCCGTGGATTGCGCGAGGGAAAGAAGGAACGCCTTAAAGGCATTCTCATCGAATCCGATGGCGGTAAGAACCCCTTCGCCATAGACACTGAACTGACCATTCTGATCCGTGGACGTGTTCACGGTCAGCTTCACGATCTGCATGTTCGTGGCGCCGGAGAGGATCTTGAAATTGCTGGTATAACCGCCCGACAGCCCGTTCTGAAGTTCCGAGGAAAGGATATCTGTCACTTTCTGCTTAGCGGAAGCGATATCGCTCGCGGTCGGGACTGCCTTTACGCCGACGAATCCCCCGCTCGTACCGGAAAGCAATGCCCCGGAGAACGCATCATATTTCGCCGTTCCCTGAAAGCCCGGGATCGTAAGCTTCGGCGTCGGTCCGATATTATAGTCCGAACCGGCCTGATCAGCGGCAACCGTTGCCGTCGTGGACGACGGAACGATCTTGCCATTCACGATGGATGCGCCGGGCACGACGACCTTGCTCACCAATCGGAAGATCTTTCCGTCAGGCGTCACAAAACGCGTCGTCGCGACAAGCGGCTGCGGCGCGGAACTGTAGGCGTTATAGATCGTGATCGTTCCCTGCGCCTTCAAGGAAACATTGTCCTTTCCGGTGGCCGGGAAGAGCTGGGTGACATTCTTCGGCAGCGTGAAGACCTGCGCCGGCATCACGTCGGTCGCCGCATTGATGGTCGAAACCGCCTTGTCGGCAACGAAATTGCCGCTATAGTTCCAGGGTGTCTGCTTAAAGACGATCTCTATTTTTGCCGAACCAAAGACCACGGTCACTGCGGCAAGCACGGCAATGACGACAACGACGAGCGCCGCAACCCAGCCAACCCATTTCCGGGAACCGCGCTCCGGCGCTTCCTCCTCCTCTTCGTCGCCCGCCCCTGGAGGCGGCAATTTCCTCTTTTTGAAGAAGCGGTCCTCCTCGCGAATGAACGATTGCTCTTCCTCCTCCCGGGCGCTTACAGCCTCTTCCATAACGCCCTCCTCTTCTTCCTCATCGTCCGCATCTTCCGATTCCTTCGGCACGATACGCGGCTTTATGACGGCGGACCGGCGTACGGCGGGCGCTCGGCGGCGTCCGCGCGGCGGCTCGGGAGATTCTTCTTCCTCCTCCCCCTCTTCTTCTTTTTCATCTTCCTCTGACGCTTCCTCTTTCATGACCGCTTCGCTGCGGCGGACCGGGACGATGTCGGAGATGCCCGCAGCAGATGAGCCGCGCTCCATCGGGGAAAGACGCCCCATGACCCTGATGCCGGCGTTTTGCGCAAACACAACGACGTTCTCATCCACGGATTCTATTTCGATCTCCTTTCCTGCTTCGGCGGCCTCCCGTTTAATGATGGCGAAATTGCGCGCCGATTTTCCGAGCACGGAACCATGCGGCACGACCAGGACGAGCGTCTTATCCGGCTCTCCCAGCATGAGGTCAATGACCTCGCCGACACTCTCCTCTTTCTCGATGATGATCTTTTTGGTAGCCATAATGAAAATTATAGCACAACATGCGTTCCTGCATGTGCATGAAACGTTCCGGCGACCGAGGGCGGCAGAGATCGGATGGCGATGCGCAGCGAATCAGGCGAGCCAGTGCAGTTTCCTGCGGAGGATATCGTTCAACTCCGAACGGTTGTTATCAAAATACAGCTCAAAGAACGGCGCGAGATAACGGAGCGCGGTTCCCGGATCGATCTTTGTGTCCTCCGGAACGGAAAAGCCGAACTTTTCGAACAATGCGGCGACGGGAACTTCCTCAAGGATCGCCTTGCCGCGGCGATGCGGAAGAGCGAACGGAAGCGGATACGGCGCATCAACATAAACGGGGCCGTGGATATTCGCTTTATCTACCGCACTGAAGAACCGCTCCTTATTTGTCGCGCTCTTGGCGTCAAAATATTTTTTCGCGTCTTCCGAGACCGTACCCGCAAGATATCTTTCGTAAAGCTCCTCCGCTGCGCTCCGGGAAACGCCGAGCGCAGTCAGGGTTGCCCGAACCGTCGCGGTCGCATCCCAAGGAAACGGTTCCCGGTATGCCACGGGACACCCCTTCTCCGCCTCTTCAAACACGAAAAGCGACGCCGCGGCGCCTTCGGACGAAGCAACGATCATGTTTATCGGAAACGAGCGGACGCGCGCAAGCGCGGCGAGCCGGGCCTGAGGCGCCTCCGCAAAGAAAAACTCGCCGGGTGCATTGAAGAACGGCGCAAGGAGATCCGAAAGCTCGCGGCGGGCGAACGTCAGTTCGATCACGAACGAGACCTTCTCGCCGACATGGCCGACCGGATGCGCAACGGAATGTCCGTCGATCGCGATGCGTTCCACGCGCTGGTTCACGAGGACCGTATCCACGTCTCCCACGTCCAAACGCTGCCCCGCCTCGGCCCGGCAGCGCGAAAAGATCTTCGCCGTCGCACGGGCGAACCAATCTTCCACTTCTCCAACCGTGATCGGCTCCCCTGCGCGGTCAGCGCTTCGCTTGAAATCCAGCGGGATCGGCAGAGTTGTCGCGAGTGAATCACCGGCAAGCACGACGAGCCGACGGCGGGAATTGAAAAAATATTTTCCTTCCCACGATTTTTGGAAAATGCTTCCCGCCTGGTCCGTGAGAAACTTTTTGAAATCATCGCCCACGACCGCCTTTCCCAGGGAGAGTTCCCGCTTCTCATCAAAATCAAGCGGAAGCGCGGAAAAACCCTTGGCACCGACCTGCACGATCAAAAAATGTTCTTTTGAGGAAGAAAATGGCGCCGCCATGAGCATATGATACCAGAAAAAGGACGTCGGGGAAAACTGCAATTTACTGAGACCGGACCTAGTCGCGAGGTCCGGTCTCAGTAGCGGTCAAGCGAGCTCTGGGCAATCGGCTAAGCAATGGTCGAGTCGATGGGTTTGCTCCAGCTCGCGGTGAGCGAATTCATAGTTTCCACTGGGAAACACATATTTAGGTTCGAGAGACGGGGTAAAGTGATACCGGAAATGCGCTCCTAAATCGGCAGATTCAACCTGGACCATTTACGGAGATAGTTTGAGCCTCTCTCCTTCTCAATGCCCTACTCGCCGCGTTATTTGTACAAGGCCAACTGATCGACCGTCTATTTCTCCGCGTTATAGAGGGCCATGATTTCCGCCGGAGAAA
>DAIBYH010000049.1:0-316 GCA_027424065.1 Candidatus Parcubacteria bacterium
TTTGGCGCCTTGCGGACCCCTTCCTGCGGTATGCCATTCAGGTCAACGGCGAGCACAACTTCGGCCCCCATGCTTCGGACAATGTCGTCCGGGACGGGATTAGAAATGCCGCCGTCCGTCAGGAGATGTTTGCGGTATGGAACCGGTTCAAAGACGCCCGGGATCGCCATGCTGGCGCGCAGGGCCGGAACAAGCTTTCCGCTGTGGAAAACGACAGGTGCACCGGTTGCGAGGTCGGTTGCGACCGCGCGGAACGGTATCCGAAGTTCATTAAAAGAGGCGCCCTTAAGCCAGTTGTTGAGGAGGTGGCCCAGGC
>DAIBYH010000049.1:326-3694 GCA_027424065.1 Candidatus Parcubacteria bacterium
TTTTTCTTTTCACGCAGGGATTTGAAAACATAGCCCAATTCCGTGGCTTCAATACCCTCCAGGCCGAAGGAAAATTCCAGCATGCTGAGCAGCTTTTCCATCTTTCGGCCGTTGCTGAGCTCTTCGAGCCGCTCCACGTCCTTATAGAGCGCGTAGTGCGCCCCGACCCATGAGCCGACGCTCGAACCGGCCAGATAATCTATCGGAATATCATTTTGGATGAGCGTTTTCAGGACGCCAACATGGTAGAGTCCCTTTGGTCCGCCACTGCCGAGCGCGATGCCGAGTTTTTTCCGCTTTTTCATGTATACTGATATTATAGTACCCGATCGCCGCTATTTCCATTTTTTCATGGAGATCTACAACACCCTTTCGCGAAAAAAAGAAAATTTCCCGTCGCCGGACGAGCAGAAAAAGATCCGTCTGTTTGTTTGCGGTCCGACGGTCTATGACGATGCCCATGTCGGCCATGCGAGGACCTATCTTTTTTTTGATTTCTTCGCCTCCTACCTCCGGTCGCTCGGCTATGCCGTGAACTACCTCCAGAACATCACGGACATCGACGACAAGATCATCGCCCGCGCCGCGGAGCGGAACATGGCGCCGGCCGATCTTGCGCAGCAGTTCCTCGATTCCTACAAAGACGACATGCGCGCGCTCGGCGTGGATGCGGTGACGACCTATGCGCCGGCGACCGATTTCATTTCCCAGATCGCCGCACAGGTGGAGCGCCTGATCGACAAAGGGTTCGCCTATAAGATCGACGGCGACGGATGGTATTTCGACATCGCAAAGGATGAGGATTACGGAAAGCTTTCCGGTCGGACGGCCGCGCAGGCCGAGGATGGCGTCTCCCGCATCGACGATTCCGATGCGAAACGCAACCGCGGCGATTTCTGTCTCTGGAAATTCTCCAAGCCGAATGAACCGGTCTGGCAGACCTCGCTCGGTCCCGGACGCCCCGGATGGCACATTGAGGACACCGCCATTTCCGAATATTATTTCGGACCGCAGTACGACGTCCACGGCGGCGCGGACGATCTGAAGTTCCCGCACCACGAAGCGGAGCTTGCGCAGCAGGAGTCCGCATCCGGCCTCAAGCCGTTCGTGCGCTGGTGGATGCACACCGGTTTTCTGCTTGTGAACGGAAAGAAAATGGCGAAGAGCGCCGGCAATTTCGTGACGATCAAGGAATTTCTCCGTACGCAGCCCCCGGAGGTCCTGCGCTGGATCATGCTCGCGCACCACTACCGCTCCCCTGTTGATTTCTCCGAGGCCCTTGTCGCGCAGGCGCGCGCGGCGCTCGGCAATCTCTACGAACGCTTTGCCATTCTTTCGGACGGCGGTATCGCGGATGACGGACCGGATGTTGAAGTTTGGCGCGACCGATTCCATGCCTCGCTCGGAGATGACCTCAATACGCCCCAGGCGCTCGCGGTTGTCTTTGATCTTCTGAAAACGGAAGGTCTCTCCCCTTCCGGAAAGCGTCGCCTGATCCTTGAATTTGATGCTGTCCTGAAGCTCGGGATCGCGGCACATGCGGCCGATATGCAGGATATTCCTCCGGAAATATCGGAAAAATTGAAGCGTTATGAGCAATTCAGGATTGATAAACAGTTTGTCCAGTCCGATGCCTTGCGAAAAGAGATAGAATCCTTAGGATACGAAGTACGGGATACGGCCGAGGGTTCGCGGGTCGCGAAAAAGGCCCTCTGACGCCGTTCCAAAGACGAATATATACACTTCCGCCATGGCAACCGTAAAGAAACCGCACGTTAAGGTCCCCCCGCAAAACCTCGATGCCGAGGCAGCGGTCCTCGGCAGTGTTCTCATCGATAAGAACGCCATCTTCAATGTCGCCGACATCCTGACGCCGGCGGATTTCTATTCGCCGCAGCACGAGAAGATCTTTGATGCGATCCTGTCGCTCTACGAGAAACGGCAGCCGATCGACGTCATGACGCTCACGACCTATTTAAAGGAGAAAGATGCGCTTGCGGGGGTCGGCGGTTCGGGCTATCTCGCGGAGCTGACGAACCAGGTAACGACGGCCTCGCACGTCGGCCATTACGCAAACATCGTGAAGGAAAAGAAAACGCTCCGCGATCTCATCAAGGCCGCTGCCGAGATCACGGAAATGGCGTTCGCGCCGAAACGGAACCTGGAGGACCTTGTGGATGATATTGAACAGAAGATACTTTCCATTTCGGAGCGATCGTTGCCGCAGAACTTCATGGCGGTGCGGGACGAGCTCAAGCAGGCTTATGAGCGCATGGAGAAACTCCATGCGGGCGGCGACAAGATCCGCGGCGTGCCGACGGGATTTTCGGAGCTGGATACGATCCTCTCCGGCCTCCAGAAATCCGAGCTTATCGTGCTTGGTGCCCGGCCTTCGGTCGGTAAGACCTCGCTCGCTCTTGATATCGCCCGCCAGGCGGCATTCTCCGGCGCTACGGTCGGCTTATTCTCGCTTGAAATGTCGCGCGAGCAGATCGTGGACCGTATCATTTCCGCGACTTCGCAGGTTCCCTTGTGGCATATCCTGACCGGCCGGATCGAGGACGATACGGAGTTCTCAATGATCCAGAACGGCCTGGACAAGCTCTCGGGCGTGAAGGTCTTCGTGGACGACTCCCCTTCCCTGAATGTTATTCAGATGCGCTCCATGGCCCGGCGCCTGCAGGTGGAACACGGCCTGGACCTCCTGATCGTGGATTACCTTCAGTTGATCCGTCCGCGCACCTCCGGTGACAACGTCGTGCAGCAGGTGACGGAGATCTCGCGCGGCCTCAAGGCGCTCGCGCGCGAACTGAAGGTGCCGGTTCTTGCGCTCTCGCAGCTCTCGCGCGGCATTGAGCAGCGCGGCGGCATGCCGCGGCTGTCCGATCTGCGCGAATCGGGCTCCATCGAGCAGGATGCGGACGTCGTGATGTTCATTTATCGCAAAGATCGCGATGCCAATGCGACGTACGGCGACGAAGAGCAGGGCACGACCCAGGTCATCGTTGCCAAGCATCGCAACGGCGCGCTTGGAACCGTTGACCTTAAATTCGATGCCGATCGGGCGACCTTCAAGAGCATTGATAAGCGGTATGCCGCCGCCGATGCCCTCCCCCCGCTGTAGATTTCAATGAATCTCCACGCGCGTCCCGCAAAGAAAGAGCCAAGGTGAAATAAAAAAACCGCCATCCGGCGGTTTTTTTATTATCATATCCGAACTTAGACCACTTTGAAGATGCGCTCTTTCGGATAGCGGACTTTCTTCGCCGAAGCATAACCGTCGTCCGCGGCGCGATGGCCGACCGGGCAGAGCACCTGGACGGCATAACCGTCCTTCGTGGCGCCGACGATCTCGCTTACCTTTGCGG
>DAIBYH010000050.1 GCA_027424065.1 Candidatus Parcubacteria bacterium
CCTGGCCCGCGACCGAGACATTCGGCAGCGCATCGAATGTGAGCGTGGCAGGATCGCCGAGCTTCACCTTCGCCGCATCAACCTCGTTCAGCGTGATCTCCGCAACCTGGCTCTGTCCGACGATCGTGAATGCCGGGGAGGAAACGGTCTCTCCGACAACCGCATTCACCGCGGACACCGTTCCGGCGATCGGAGCGTGGAGATAGCAATCATTCAGATTTTCCTGGGCCGTCTGGAGCGCAAGCTCCTGCTGCTGCACGGCAAGCTGGCTCGACTGAACGGAGAGCGCATCGGCGCCGGCAATAAGCGTTGCGAGCGTGGACGATGCCTCGTTCAGGGAAAGCGCGGCATTCGTGAGCGCGGTCTTGTCGCCGCTCACCGTACTGATCGTTCCCGAAAGCGATGATACGTCTCCGTTCACGGTCGCCGTATAGGTGTTCATGTTGGTCTGGAACGTGTTCGTGACCGCAGGAAGCGCGGAAGCGCTGTCCGGCGGGTAATTGTTCACCACGTAGTTCAGAAGGTCCTTGATGGATTTCACGGATTCGCTGATCAGCTGCGCGGTGTGATATGTCTCGGCGAACAGAGCATCGAGCTTCGCGGGGTCGGAAGTGCGGCTTGCCGCATTATAATCGACAAGATTCTGCTGATATGCCGCGGAGGCGGCGGCGTAGGCGGAGATAACCTGGTCCCGATACGGCAGAGCACCTGCCGAAATATAGCCGGGCAGAAGATTGACATAGGCATCGGGATCGCTCTGGGTCTTCGAAATATCGTTCCCGAGCACGAAGGATTTCAGTCCCGCCGTGACCGTCTGAAAATCCACGAACGCACTGGAGACGGAATTGAATCCCGACTGATAGTCGGTCGCAAGCGTGGACGACGCCGTCACGACATTCTGCTTGGCCTGGATCACGGCATTCTGGTCCTGGATCAGCGTCGTCGTCGCCGGCGCCTGGGTAAGCTCGGCGAGCGACAACTGCGCCGACTGCAGGGAAAGCTTTGCCTGCGCAAGCGCGCGCGCCTCGCTCGTGGTATCGAGCGTGGCGAGCAACTGACCGGCGGCGACCCTGTCCCCCACTTTCACGGAAATACCGGTCACGGTCTCCGAGACCTGGGAATTCACATTCACGGTCGTCTGGGCCTGCATCTGGCCGCTGCCGGAAACGGACGAGATCACGGTGCCGAGCGCGGCCTTTTCGACAACATACTTCGTCACGGTCGTACCGCCCTGCGAAGCAGAATACCAGGCATACCCTCCTCCCATGAGCGCGACGGCAAGCGCCGCCGAGATGATCTTATGCGCCGCGATGAAATTGAATATTTTTTTGATCATGATTTTTTAAAGTGGACGGTTATCGGGAATGCTTCACGGTCATGGCAGTGCGGGAGGCGGCATATCGGGACCCGTTCCCGGCCGTGGAGACGGGAAAACCCTTATGAAGCGCGCCTGGACCTGTCCGTTCTGATCGGGCGATCCGATCACGATGGCCTCATCCCCGACCTTAAGATCGCCGAGCGAAATGGTGCTGTTCATTTTCCGGATGATCGTTCCTGACGCGACAGCGATCGACTGCTCGTTCCCCTCGTCATCCTTGATGGCGAACGTACTGCTCGCAACGGAAATGACCGTTCCTGCCGCACCGTGAGCGTCGCCCCCCGGCATGCCGAATATCATGCCGCCCCGGGGACCGAGAAAATTGGCCTCGTAGTTCCGTCCCCAGCGCGATGCAAAGATCCCCTTTTCGTAGCCGACCGAAACGCCGATACCGAACGCCAGCAGAAAGATGACGATCGCCGCAAGAGCGCCGACCGACCAACGCATCCACGTTTTCGAAAAAATATCCTTCATGAGAGCGACGCTTCAGTGAACCGGCCCTTCCGAAGGGCCGCTGTTTCGCGGAACAAACGGGATGCGAACCACGCGACGAATCCCGCGCCCGCAAGGGAGAATGCCGCCGAAAATGCCGGGAAGGATTCGGCGAGAGAAAAAGCGACGTCCCGAAGATTCGCCGCCACGAACGAGAAGTCTGTTCCGAACAGGGAGAGGAACGACAAAAAACCGGACCTTGCGAGGTCGTGGTCAAAACTCATCAGGCTCGTCGCCGTCACAACAAGCGATCCGGCAAAAAGGGCCGACGAGGCGAATATGCGCTGCCGCAGGCGGCGCTGTTCTTCCCGATCAATGGAACGCAAAATCCTCTCTGCGAGACGGGCAGGCGGCTCGGGAGATGCGGAAAGGATCTTTTTGTAGCGCTCTTCTTCCATCATTACCCGTGATACGTCCGGGCCGGGCCTTTTGGTGCACCGGAACGGTCAAAGGGTCCCCGCAAGGTCCTCCTTTCCCACCATATCGCGCAGCAGGGCAAGCCCTCTCCGATGCCGGCTTTTCACGGTATCGATCGGCTCGTGCAAACGTTCCGCGATCTCACGGAAGCGAAGATTATCGGTATACCGCATCACGAGCACATCGCGGTAATATTCCGGCAGGCGGCCGAGAAGAACATCCAGGTCGCTCTTCAAGATCCCCTGATCGAATGCCGCATCCGAGGCGTCGAACGCGGCAATATACGGCGCAAGGATGGCGTCCACGACGTCATCCTCTTCGGCGAGCGCAGAGAACGGCGATGTGCGGCGCTTTTTCAGAATATCGAGCGAAACATTCTTCGCGATCGCAAAGATCCAGGTCGTGAAGCTCTTTGTCGCATCGAACTTCTTCAGATTGTTCCAAACGCGGATGAAGGTCTCCTGGGCCGCATCCTCGGCGTCCGGACCGTTCCGCACGAAGCGGTAAGAAAATTTATAGACCGATCCGGCGTGGCGCTCGACGAGCGCCGCAAACGCTCCGCGATCGCCTGCGACCGCGGCAAGCGCAAGGTCGCCGTCCGTCCGTTCTTGATACTGCGATTTTTCCATTTCGATCACGTTACTCTTTTTTCGAAAAATGTTCCAGCCGGAGCTATCCGCGCGCGTAGGTGCCCACAAGTTCGCTCTCGGCAAGAATATGTCCCGTGATCGCCGACACGAACGCCGCACGATCCGCACCCTCCGAAAGACCGAGAGGCGCATCAAGCGCAAAAAGCCTGAAATGATAGTGATGCATCACTGGGCCATGAGACGGACACGGCCCCATATAGCGGACCGCACCCGCACCATTCGCTCCTTCGGACGCGCCGGGCGGAACGCTCTCTTCTTTGATGAGAACCGTACGCGGATCGATGTTCCAGACGAGCCAGTGAGTGAACCCTTCCGCAATGGGCGCATCCGGATCATGTACCATGAGCGCGAGGCTTTCCGTGCCCGTAGGAACGTTCTGGATCTGAAACTCGGGATTGATGTCGCCGCCATCGCAAGTGAACTTTTTCGGGATCGCCGCACCGTTTTCGAACGAAGGACTGGTAATGATCATGAGAAGATTGTTGTAACTGTTGTAATTGTTGTAGGTGTTGCAGATATTGTAATTGCTGTAAACGGCACACCTTCTATCCCATTATACCATCCCCGCATTCTCCTCTCTGATAAAGTCCTCGTATGCCTGCCGCATGACCCCCCTTGCCTCCCTGTCGCGGGGCTTCGTCATGCCGGGATAACGCCAGGCGCTGATGATCCTCCGCTCCTT
>DAIBYH010000051.1 GCA_027424065.1 Candidatus Parcubacteria bacterium
GATCGAGTGGAGCCGCCTTGCGTCCTATCTTGAACAATCCACGCGCTATATCTATTACGACCAGAAGGACGCCGCGGGGAATTACAAATATTTCACCCCGCGCAATCTGTCCGAAGCATTGGCGGCGGAATACCGGCGCGCCCTTGATGATATTTTTGCACGCTATTCCGAGATCGTGCGCGGCGTGACGGAGCATGTTCGGAAGAAGAATCCCGAGCCAGCGGACAAGGCCGAGCGGACGGCATGGCTCGGTGCGACGCGCGCCCAGGCGTGCGATGCCGCGCGGCCGACGCTGCCTGTGGCAACGAAATCCACGGTCGGCATCGTGGCATCCTCGCAGGCGATGGAGGCCATGATCCGGCGCCTTCTTGCGGATCAGCTCCAGGAGTCAAATGATACCGGCCGTCTGCTGCTCCGCGAATCCCGCAAGGTCATCGGTGCATTCCTGAAGCGTGCCGATCTTCCGGAGCGGGGACTTGCGTGGGTCATGTATCTTGAGGAAACGAAAAAGAAGCTGCGCGAGCTTGCGCAAAAATATCTTCCGGAATCGAGCGGCGATTTCTCGCAGGAGGTCCGGTTGGTCGGTTTCTCTCCGAAGGACGAAATGGACCTGCTTCCGGGAATGCTTTTTGAATCCAGCTCTCTCTCGGAAGCGGAGCTTCGGCGGGAGGTCGCATCCTGGCCCGAGGACCGGAAAGAAGAGGTTTTTGCGGCCTACGTCGGCGACCGCCTGAACCGCCGGCACAAGCCGGGACGTGCGCTTGAAGAGGCGCACTATGCCTGGGAGGTCGTTGCGGACTACGGTACGTTCCGCGATCTGCAGCGGCATCGCATCGTGGACGCGTGGGAGTGGCAGGACCTTACCGTGAAATACGGTTACGATGTTCCCGATCTCATCAAAGAGGCCGGATTCGAGCCGCAGTTTCGGGAGTGTTTTGCAATCTCCGAAAAACTTTGGGGGGAACTGCGAAAGTCGGGATTCGAGAACGAGGCGCAGTACGCGACGCTTCTGGGGCACAAGCTGCGCTACCGATTCATTATCAATGCCCGCGAAGCGTTCCATCTCCTGGAGCTGCGAACCTCGCCCCAGGGACATCCCGGCTATCGGAAGATCTGCCAGGAAATGCATCGGCAGCTCGCGGAGGTCCATCCGCGGCTTGGCAAGGCCATGAAGTTCGTCAATCAGGGCGGTGATCCGCCGCTCACGCGGCTTGAAGCCGAGCGCGCAACGCAGATCAAACTGAAGAAATTGGAGGAAGGCGGCCGTTAAGCCGCCTTCTCTTTTTGTCCGCCGAATGGTATATTACGGTTATGACAACCCTTATCATTCTGGCGGTACTTGTGGTGCTGGTACTGTGGCTCATCCTCGCCTATAACGGCCTTGTCCGGACGCGCAATCAGGCCCAGGAGGCATGGTCGGATATCGATGTGCAGCTCAAGCGGCGGTACGACCTTATTCCGAATCTGGTCTCTACCGTGCAGGGCTATGCCGCGCATGAAAAGACCGTTTTTGAGGATGTAACGAAGGCGCGGTCGCAGGCCATGCAGGCAACGGGAACGGCGAAGGCCGATGCGGAGAACCAGCTTTCCGCAACATTGAAATCCCTTTTTGCAGTCGCGGAAAATTACCCGGACCTCAAGGCGAACCAGAACTTCCTTGCTTTGCAGAGCGAGCTTACCGATACGGAGGATAAGATCCAGGCTGCCCGCCGGTTCTACAACGGCATGGTCCGCGATCTCAACACGAAGATCCAGGTCTTTCCGACAAACCTTTTTGCGAACGCATTCGGTTTCACGAAGATGGATTTCTTCGGCAACGACCTGACGGATGCCGAGAAGCAGCCGGTGCAGGTGAAGTTTTAGGGCAGCGATCAGGAAGAGAGTGAACAGCGATTAGTGAAGAGGGAGTTGAGGTGAATTTGATATTTTTATGGCGTATTCATATCGGGAATTGCTGGTATGGCAAAAAGGCATTGCTCTGGTGGTGAAAATATATCAGCTTACCGAATCGTTTCCGAAGGCGGAATGGTACGGGTTGGCGAGTCAGATGCGCCGTGCGGCGGTTTCAATTCCCGCGAACATCGCCGAGGGAAGTGCGCGGGGCCATCGCCAAGAATATCGTCAATTTGTTAAAATTGCCTATGCTTCAGGTGCGGAACTTGAAACGCACCTTGAGATCGCAAAGCAGTTGAACTTTGTTCAGGCACCCGCTACGCGCGACACGGAAGAGCTCTTGTCCGAAATAATGAAAATGTTGAATGCTTTAGCAAAGAGCCTATCGAAAAGTCGTTGATTTTCAGTTATGATGCTGATCGCTGATCGCTAAAAACTAATCGCTTAAAAAATGCAGAATCTTTATACTTATCAATCGGCGAATGTTCATCGCACCTGGCTCCTGTTCGGGGTTTTCTTTGTGGTCGTCATGGGGCTCGGTTACGTGTTCACGATGGCGTACGGCGATCCGAGCTTCATTATCTTCGCGGCGCTTTTCAGCATCATCTATTCGTTCATCAGCTATTACGCTTCCGCGTCCATTGCGCTCTCGCTTGCGCGCGCGAAGGAGATAGAGAAGAGCGACAATCCCGACCTCTGGAATATCGTGGAAAATCTTGCCATCACGGCCGGGCTTCCGATGCCGAAACTCTATATCACGCCCGAACTTCAGATCAATGCTTTCGCGACGGGCCGCGATCCGAAGCATGCCGCCGTCGCCGTGACGCAGGGGGCGCTGCAGCGCCTCAACAAGACGGAGCTCCAGGGCGTCATCGCCCACGAACTGTCCCATGTCGGCAACCGCGACATCCTGGTCTCCACGGTCGCAGCGATCCTTGCCGGCATCATTTCCCTGATCGCCGATCTTTTCCTCCGGTCGCTGTTCTTCGGCGGTTTCGGCGGCCGCCGCGGCCGCGGCGGAGGGGAGGCGCAGGAGGTCTTCTTCATTGCAGCGATCGTACTTTCCATTCTTGCGCCGATCGGCACGATGCTTATCCAGCTCGCGATCTCGCGCCGGCGCGAAGCGCTTGCCGATGCGTCGGGCGTGCTTCTTACGCGCTATCCGGAAGGCCTGATCTCCGCATTGCGGAAGATAGAAGTTGATACCGTCCCCATGGCATCGGCCAAGGATTCCACCGCGCATATGTGGCTGGATAACCCCTTCAAGGGCAAGCAGGCGTCCTGGTGGCACAAGCTTTTTATGACGCATCCTCCGGTGGAGGAGCGCATCGCCGCGCTTGAGAAGATGAGCGGCATGGCCGCGGAATAGGGCGCGTCTCTTGAAGATAACGGATTTTAAGGGTACCATCATCGGGTACCTGGAGAGGTGCGTGAGTGGTTGAAACGGCAGTCCTGGAAAGACTGTGTGTCAGAAATGGCACCGAGGGTTCGAATCCCTCCCTCTCCGCAACATCAAAAAAGACGGCCAAGGCCGTCTTTTTTGATGTTGCACGGAGCGGAGGGATGAGAACCTTTCAAGGTTCGGGAATCGGCAGCGAGGAGAGAATGAAAAACGCCTTTTCATTTTCGACGAGCGAACCGATTCCGGCGGATTTCCATCCGCCCATCCCGATTCGGGCGACTGATCACCGCTCGAATTTCCATGACAT
>DAIBYH010000052.1 GCA_027424065.1 Candidatus Parcubacteria bacterium
TTCCTCGCAAAGGAGTCCGAAGACCTCGAGGCGGCAGTGCGCGACCTGACCCAGTTGATGCAAGATCTCTCCGAAAAGATCACATCGGAATTCGAAGGGTCGCTCGAGCGGATCAATAAGGAGTTCGAAAAGTTCTTTACCGTCATGTTCGGCGGAGGTTCGGCAAAATTGAAGATCTTGAAGCCGAAGACGGCTCTGCCGGCAACCGAAGAGGGCGGCGAGGCGGCCGAGGCTGCGGCAGAGATGCCGGCCGCGGAGGATCGGAACGGCATCGAGATCGACATCAAGCTGCCACGGAAGAAGATCACGTCGCTCGATGCCTTATCGGGCGGGGAGCGGAGTCTGGTCGGCATCGCCGCGGTCTTTGCGATGATCTCCGTGAGCCCTCCGCCGTTCCTCGTGCTTGATGAGGTGGATGCGCCGCTCGACGAGCGCAACGCGCGCCGTTTCGGGGAGATGCTCAGGGAGTTCTCGAAGCACACCCAGTTCATCGTGATCACGCACAACCGCGCAACGATGGAATCCGCCGATGTGATGTACGGCGTCACGCTCGACGAGGACGGATCGTCAAAGATCGTGTCCATGAAGTTCGCGGAATAGCCGGGAGATTTTTGAGATCGGGTTGAGGAATATGCCCGCCTGATCTTTCAAGAACCCGTCTCAAAAAATAGCTCGCATGGCTCTTTTGGCCGATTTTGGCTGCGAAAAGCGAATGTTTCCTTGAAAGATCATTTGATATTCCGGCGTCAACATTCGCCTTTCTCGCTCAAAATCATCTCAAAATATCCGCGCGTCTATTTTTTGAGGCGGGTTCCGGCTTGTTTTTCCCGCTGGTTTTGCTATTCTTTTTACTGTTATCCGGTCGTTGTCGGGCCTGTAGTAAAACGGTATTACGCGGCATTCGCATTGCCGAGGTCGGGGTTCAATTCCCCGCAGGTCCACTATTTCAATACATGTCCGATGTTTTTTGATTGCCTTGAAAAGCTTTCCCGCTTAGGCCATGATGAAGGAAACCCTTCCGGCCGAGGCCGGCGCCCATGAAACTGCTCATTGTTGAGGACAATCAAAAGCTCGCGGAATCTTTGAAAGAGGGATTCGAGCACGAAGGATATGCCGTTGACGTGCTCTTCGACGGCGAAACGGCATCACGGCGCATCCTTTCCGGGAATTGCGGCTGCGATCTCGTGATCCTGGATGTCATGTTGCCGGGCAAGGATGGCATCGCGGTCTGCAGGGAGCTTCGCGAGCGCAACGTGACACTGCCGGTCCTCATGCTTACGGCAAAGGATACGACCGGCGACAAGGTTGCCGGCCTTGATTCGGGGGCCGACGATTATCTCATCAAACCCTTTGACTTCGAAGAGCTTCTCGCGCGGGTGCGCGCGCTCCTGCGGCGGCCCCGGGAAGCGGTTCCGGTCATCCTGTCGCGCGGCGGCATCGAGCTTGATACGGCGCGGCGGACCGTGACGGCGGGGGGCAGGGAAGTGCCGCTTACGCTTCGCGAATACGGCGTCCTGGAATATTTTCTGCGACATCCGGACCAGATCATATCGCGGGAACAGATCCTCGCGAATATCTGGGATTTTTCCTTTGATACGCTGAGCAACGTGGTCGACGTGCACGTGAAGAACCTGAGAAAAAAACTGGGAACCGTCCATGGAAAATCCATTCAAACCATCCGGGGCATGGGGTACCGCTTTGCGGCGTGACCTTTTTCTTCGGGCGAGGATCAAGTTGAGCGCGCTCTATCTCGTGATCGTCGCGGTCATTCTCGCGCTCTATAGCTGGGCGATCTATACGAACGTCGCCGATCGCGCCGGGGACAATCCATACCGCAGCCAGATCGGGAATCCGGAGGAGCAGGCGTTCTATGACCGCGCCATCGATGAAACGAGGGATGTTATTCTCCTGATCGACGGGGCAGTGCTCGTTATTTCGGCGGGTCTCAGCTATCTGCTTGCGGGATATACGCTCCGGCCGATCCGCGAAGCGCTCGCTGCACAGGAGGCGTTCAGCGCCGACGCGTCCCACGAGCTCAGGACGCCGCTCGCCGTGATGCGGACGGACATTGAAGTGCTCCTTCGGAGCGGGGAGGCGATCCCGGAAAAGGTCCGCCGCGTGCTTATGAGCAATCTTGAGGAACTGCGGTCGTTATCATTGATGTCGGAAGAGCTTCTTGCGCTCGCCCGCGGCAATACGGCATCCGAGGAGGCCTGGCAGAGGACGGACCTCGCGGCACTTGTCCGGACAACGGCCGACAAGTTCAAAAATTTCGCAGCTGCAAAAGGAATCGTGTTCGCGGTCTCTGCGGACGGTCCCGTTCCCGTACGGGGCAACTCCCGGAGTCTGGAGAGGGTGGTCATGAATCTTTTGGCGAATGCTTTGGCTTACACCCCGGAGGGAAAATCGGTTGCTGTCCACGCCTTGCGCGAGGGGAAGGCCGCGGTTCTCACGGTGGCGGATACCGGCGTCGGCATCGCCAAAAAGGACCTCCCTCACGTTTTCGACCGTTTCTACAAGGCCGATCGCGCACGAACGGAGGGCGGATCGGGGGCCGGTCTTGGCCTTGCCATCGTCCGGCAGATCGTCGAACAGCACCATGGCACGATTCGGATAGAGAGCACCGAGGGAGAGGGGACGACGGTCATTGTGCGGCTTCCTGCTTCGCCCGCGGAGGCGCTTAAACAGTAGGTGTTCTGCGGGGTCGGCGCACCGCAGCAATTCGCTGATGCGGGACGAAAGCCCCCGCCCAAAAAAGACATCTCTTTATAAACGATCGTTCATAAAGAGAGTTCGCATCTCTTATTCGACGACCGTTCATAAAGAGAGGTTTTTAATAATTTTTCATTTTGTTTTAATCTCGCCATGCTTTATTCCACCTCAGGCGAATACCCCGGCGCCGTGGCGCAGGAATGAGCCGAGCCTCCCGTACCACGTACGAGACATGCTCCGTTCTTTCTTTGCGGGACGGAGGGTGGAGAATCTCCCGATATGCATAGTTGTCCCGCCCTGGCGGGACGCGCGTGGATTCCCTGATACCCTCCGGGCGTGAGCACGAGGAGCTTTATGGCGAAAATTGAATGAAAGGCCCGCGCGGCCTGTTTTTTTTGTATTGACTCCGGGGTGCGGCAAGGAGAACGAGGAAGCCAAGGAAAAGAGAGAACAAGCCCGAAATACTTCATCTTTTCTTCATGAAGCAGGCGTATTAAAAGAAAGGACCCCGAGGGTTCCCTAAATATTCAAATCAATATTTTTTATGAAAAAAACAACACTTGTGATCGCATTCGGCCTTCTGCTCGCTTTTTATGTCGCTTATGAACGCATCCATGCCGCTCCGGCCGCAGTGGTGGCGCCGTCGTCCGCTGGCCCTTCGGCAT
>DAIBYH010000053.1 GCA_027424065.1 Candidatus Parcubacteria bacterium
GAATGGATCGCAAAACCGTCACCCACAACCTCCCGTATCACACTTTCAATAGCTACGCTTGCCGCACTCGTCACTTCGCCAGACAGAGAAATGTGGCCGTGCCCGCCCATGACCTCAATTGCCACGCGGCTCGCGGGATCTTTTTTGAGATACTCGCCGAGCAGCGTATCAGCGATGATGTCGCACTGTTTGTCGGGATGCTTCGGAGAAACGAATTCCGCGGTTTTTATCATGATGATTGTTTGATGTTAGGTTAATAAAAAAAACAGGGGCGATCCTTGGAAGGATCGCCCCGTATCTAACGGCTCAAAGCGGTCAGCGCGGCGAAACTAAGCACGAATACTGCCCCGCTTTGAGATAGATGCACTCCTCCCCGGTGAGCTCGGCGATCTGCGCGAGCTTCTTTATGAGAAGAGGAATGTTCTCTTTGCCCTTGAAGGACACTTCGTACACGCGCGACTCGTCCGATGCAAGCAAGCCGCCCGGGCCGCGCCATATCCCGAAAGCCGGGATGGTCATGGCTGTATACGCTCCGAAATTGTCCACAAGGAACTGGTTGAGGTTGTCGGCAAGGGTCTCTTCATTCATCGGCTGCGCGAGCGCCCTTGTCGGAATGATGAAAACGGCGGGCCGCCCCAGGTCCTGCAGGCGGTACTCCGGACGTTCGAACTCAGACCACTTGTTGTCGCTCATACTGCCCTCCTTATAGCAGCAATTCTGCGGCGGTGCAAGAATGCGTTCCTCCTCTGTTTGGTAAAGAACAAAAACAACCGCCTTCACGCGGTCGTCTGTTCAGTGAACATCTTCCCCGTGACAGGGTTGGATTTCGCACCGTGCCGGCAGTCCGGTCGGTTGCGGATGGAGTATCGGGCCAATTCCCTTAGCACCTCCATGCTCGTGATGCGTATTCGGTTGTATCTCCATAATACCAAGTCGCCGGGATCCGTCAATCCGCCAACTGAAAACGCATGGTATTTATGGATATTCGATCTCTATAAAGACCGCACGCTAAAGCCTCACGACGTACCAGGCGTTCAATACGCCCTCGCCAAGCGTCTGTCCTGCGGATTTATCCTCGAAATAATAGTAGAGAGGCATGCCTTTCCATGTGAACTGCAGCATGCCGTTGTTCCCCTTGATGACGCTCACGTTCACGGGCAGCATCGGAAGATGATAGGTTCCGGTCGCGCTGACGCCCGGCCCGTACGGGAACCATTTCGTAAGGCAGACGCCCGTGCAGTTGCTCTTATTCGTCGTATCATGCATGAAGGTATAGAGCGTCATCCCCTTCGCATCAGTAAGATACGTTCCGAGCGCCGGAGCAATCCGGGAGTTGAAATAGGCCGACGGGGCGAATGCAGCCGACGACGATGATACCGTCATTGTGGACGTGGATGCCGGGACCGCAGATGACGGCGTTTCGGAAGGCGCGACCGCGGGCCGACTCATGCTGCCGAAATACCAGACCGCAAACGCCGCAACGATCACGACAACGATCACGAACCAGATGGTTTTCTTCATGGTTACATCGTACCACAATAACAAAAGATCGGCGATCCGCTCGAGCCGGAGCGAAGCTGATCATTTTCCCGATCTCCAGATCCACCGCGCAAAGGGAAGTTTCTCCGGGATCCGGTTGAGGAAAGGAATGTACGGAAAGAGAACGAGGAGCAGCGCGAGCATGCCGAGGATCTCCGCCGCATCGCGGTCCCCGTTCGCATCATTTGCGAGAATGGTGTGATTGAGGATGCCGAGCGGTGCGAGCCACCAGGCACCGGGCGGCACGGCGCCGCTTTCCTCCCGCATCATCCCCCATTGATCGGTCGTAATGCGAAGATCGCTCGCCTCGGCGTCCATGACGCCGGTATCGGCCAGAAAACGGAGCGAATAGGTCGGAGCGATGTTCCGGTTCTCTCCGTCAATAACGGACCCATAGAGGCCGCTCTGCGCCATCTCGGTCAGCACGCTTGGAATGGCGATCAACGGATTCGAACTGGTCGGCGCGAGGGCGCCACCGGAAGAGAAATAGGCGGTTGCGGCAGTAAGATAGGCCTGAATCGCATCGGGCGATGAGGTTGCAAGAACGCCGAGGAGGCCGGAACCGTTCTGTCCTGCGAGATATTCCCGATACGGAATTTCAACATAGACCTTCCGGGTATCGAACGTATAGGGGTCGATGGAATCAAAATAGGTCGCAGTTCCCGAGGTGCGCGACCATTCCTCGAGCAGCGTTCCGGCCATGAGCGGCGGATTCTGCGATGCGACATCCTTGATCGTCGTGGGCGCAATAAGGGGCGACGGAAAGATCCGCGCGAGCGCCAAGATCACGATCGCGAGGATCCCGCCGCGGAGGAACAGTTTCCGATGGTCGGCCGGAACGGTGCGCACCGGAACATCTTTGCGGTATGGCGTCGCAATGCCCCGCAGCTTCACGAAAAGATAATGGAGACCGACCAGGGCGATGATCGCAAGCGGGATATCAATGATATGGATCCCGTAGACCTGCGCGAAGTTCAACGTGTTGATGAAGCGGCCGAGGTAGGCACCGTTGAAGAAGTCCGCCGCCTGAAGAGAGCGGTACTGGGAAGAGAAATCACCGCGCAGCTCATATCCGAACTCCGCCTCGGCGAGGACCAGGAGAAGAACGGCGGCACCGAGAACCCAGGTAAGACGCCGGGGCTTCTTGAATCCGCTCGTCGCAAGTATAACGAGCACGTGCAGCAGAATGATCAGGATGAACGCCTGGGCCGCCCAAAGATGGATACTGCGGAAGAAAATGCCCCACGGATTTGCAAGCCACCAGGAAGGGCCGAAGAACACCATCACGACCCCGCTCGCAATAAGGATCGTAAGCGATGTCAGCGCGAGAAACCCGAGCGAATAAAAGATGGAATTGCCGTAGGTCGGGACACGCTCAATAAAGAGCGTACGCCGGAGCCCTGCAAGTATCCCCTTACCGGATGAAGATTCCGATGTCATGCATTCCATTATACACCTCCCTCGCTGAATAATTTCGGGGATCTATCCGAGAAGCACCTTGCCGGTCATGGCCGCGGGAACGGGAAGACCGAGAAGGGAAAGCGCCGTCGGAGCGATATCAGCAAGCGTTCCCGAAGAAACATGCGCGCCGGGGATGGTAATGATGACCGGAACAACGTTCAGGGTGTGCGCGGTATGCCGCTCCCCGCTCGCAGGGTCAATGTTGAGCTCGGCATTGCCATGGTCCGCAGTGATGACCGCCACGCCGCCAAGGGACAGTGTCCATTCCACGACGCGATGCAATTCCGCATCCACTGTCTGAACGGCCGTAACGATAGCCGGAACGTTCGCGGTATGCCCCACC
>DAIBYH010000054.1:0-3016 GCA_027424065.1 Candidatus Parcubacteria bacterium
TTAAACTCCGCAAAGAATCTTCGGTGATATGCCATGAAGAGCGCCGCCGCGCCGATCGCGTTGCCGAGGAGGTCGTAGGCAACCGATTCCCAGAACGATTGATGGATGACCACGAGCTTAAAGAGGACAACGGGCAGAGCCCACATGAGACTGGCGGCGAGGACGAACCATACCGACTTTCGTATCCGAAAAACGCCGGCCGTGAATCCTTGTACGGCAAGGAGAAAGCTTCCGGAGAAAATAAAGATGAATGCCGCAAGTTCGCGCGGTCCGAGCGTCTCTCCCAAAACGACATAGGAAAGAACGAGGACGAATATCGGGATGATCTGGAAAAGCGGCACGATCCGCGATGCGTCGTCGAACGACAGCGCGCGATAATAGGGAACGAGCGCGACCTCGCTGAGCGCTCCGGCAAGAAGGAGGATGCCGATCTGTGCGGGAGCCAATGTTCCCATTCCCCGGATCGCGAAGATGATCGCCGCGCCGACAAAGACGATGATACCCCCGAATATCGTAAGCAGGATCGGGTCTTTGACCTTCTTCTCAATGAGGAATTTGTCGATCAGGACCGATGTGCCGTTCAGGGCCGGCGAAACGATCGCAAAGAAAATCCACGACATATATCCGTTATGGTACCAGAAATCCGGCATAAGGAGAAAGCGGTTCTGCTGCCGAGGTCTTTGAAAGTGCGCGGAAAACGCGGTATACTATGCCGTGAAAACATAAATTAAATTTTCATAAAAAATATGATGCACGAAGTGAAACGGGTGCGGGCGCGCGAGATCCTTGACTCTCGAGGCAACCCGACGGTAGAGGTGGACATGGAGCTTGCGAGCGGCGCCTTTGGTACGGCCGCGGTCCCGTCCGGCGCATCAACGGGAGCCCATGAGGCCGTGGAGCTTCGGGATAATGACAAGAAGCGCTACGGCGGGAAAGGGGTTCTTACGGCGGTCGCGAACGTGAATGAAAAGATAGCTCAGGCGATAGTTCTTAAATCTTTCGATCAATCATCGCTCGATCAGGCGCTCATCACGCTCGATGGATCGCCGAACAAGGGCGTGCTTGGCGCGAATGCCATCCTCGGTGTCTCGCTTGCATTCTCCCATGCCGCTGCGGCGGCAGAGGGAAAGCCGCTGTACCGGTATTTTGCGGATATCGCCGAGACCGGAAGACCGATGGCCATGCCGGTGCCGATGATGAACATTTTGAACGGCGGCAAACATGCGCTGAACTCCACCGATATCCAGGAATTCATGATCGTTCCTGCCGGCGCGCCGAGCTTTTCGGAGGCGCTGCGATGGGGTGCGGAAGTGTTCCATACGCTCAAGAAGATCCTTGCGGAAAAGGAGCTGAACACCTCGGTCGGCGACGAGGGCGGTTATGCGCCGACGCTTCCCAATAACGAGGCAGCCCTGCAGCTCATCGTGGATGCCATTACGGCAGCCGGGTACGCGCCCGGAAAGGACATCTACCTTGCGATCGATGCCGCGGCCTCGGAATTCTTCGTTGACGGGAAATATCAGCTTGCGACAGAGCACGCGTCGCTTTCAAGCGCGGAGCTTGGCGAGCGGTATGCTGCCTGGGCCGCGAAGTACCCCATCGTTTCCATCGAGGACGGTTTCGCGGAGGATGACTGGGAGGGTTTCCAAAACTTCACGGCGACCATGGGGCAGCGTCTGCAGATCGTGGGGGATGACCTCTTCGTGACGAACACGGAACGGCTCAAGCGCGGCATCGATGAGCACGCGGCGAACGCGATCCTCATCAAACTGAATCAGATCGGGACCGTGACGGAAACGATCAACGCGATCAGAATGGCCAACGATGCCGGATTCCATTCCATTGTTTCGCACCGGTCGGGAGAAACGGAGGATGCGACCATTGCGGATTTCGTCGTCGGCCTGGGCTGCGGCCAGATCAAGACGGGTTCGCTCTGCCGCGGCGAGCGCATCGCAAAATATAATCAACTGTTGCGGATAGAAGAGCAGCTCGCTGGCGCGGCGGCCTATCCCGGCCTTGGCACGATAGTTCAAAAATAAACGACATGACGGACCATTCAGAAAAGGCTCCGCGCGGGCCGGTCGTTCTTATTGTTCTCGATGGCTGGGGCCATCGTGAAGAATTGACGGACAATGCGATCGCCGCGGCGGCAACGCCGTTCTTCGATTCGCTGCTTGCGCGCTATCCGCATGCTCTCCTGCAGGCGAGCGAGGAGGATGTCGGTCTTCCGGAGGGACAGATGGGGAACAGCGAGATCGGCCATATGACGATCGGCGCCGGAACGGTCATTGATACGGACCTTGTGAAGATCGCGAAGGCGATCCGCAGCAATGAATTCGGGAAGAACCCGGCCTTTCTCCGTCTTTTTGACCACGTACGGAAGCACGGTTCAACGCTCCATGTCGTAGGACTCGTGAGTCCCGGCGGCGTGCATAGCCATGAAAGCCATCTCCATGCGTTCCTGCGCGCGGCCAAAGACGCCGGCATCCGCAGGATCGCGATCCATGCCGTGACCGACGGACGAGATACGCCGCCGCAGAGCGCGGCGGAAAGCCTGCGCACGCTCGAGGCGCTCATCGCGGACCTCGGCGTCGGTTTCATTGCGACCGCAGGAGGACGGTTCTATGCCATGGACCGCGATAAGAACTGGGACCGCCTCGGCAAATTCGAGCATCTGCTTTTCGGCGATCTGCCGCAGTACGCCGGCGCGGCGCCGGTCGTGGGCAAGACGCCGTCGCAGGTCTACGAAGAGCTCTATGCGTCCGGCGGGCTCGACGAGCATGCCGTCCCGGTCGCATTTTTAGACGAACAGGGAAAAGCATATCGCATCGAGGATCACGACGGGGTTTTCTTTTTCAATTTCCGCGCGGACCGCGCGCGGCAGCTTGCGGCAAAGATCGCGGACCGTGCCAAGGATCTCTCCGGGAAGATGCCGGCGATCAAGATCGTCAATACCTGAAGCGGCGCCCCCGGGGCATCGCGGGCGGAAAGCCCGAAACAGACACGCGACCGGGCC
>DAIBYH010000054.1:3026-3338 GCA_027424065.1 Candidatus Parcubacteria bacterium
GCAACCATGACCGAATACGATGATGCGATCCCGTCGCTCGTTGCTTTTCCAAAATCGACCGTGGCGACGACCCTCGCCGCCGAGATCTCAAAGGCGGGCCTTCGGCAGGCGCATATTGCCGAAACGGAGAAATATGCGCACGCCACATTCTTTTTGAACGGCGGGAGGAACGAGCCGTACGAAGGGGAATCGCATATCCTCGTGGAAAGCCGGAAGGACGTACCGACCCACGATCTCGCGCCCGAAATGCGCGCCAGGGAGATCGCGAACAAGGCCATCGAGCAGCTCGCGGCCGGAACATCGTTCCTCTTC
>DAIBYH010000055.1 GCA_027424065.1 Candidatus Parcubacteria bacterium
CTCGGCGGGATGTCGTTCGACCCGGCGGCGGATGTTTTCATCCGTTCGGTGGGTAAGGACTATGTTTGGGTCGAGCTGCACCTCGGCGGTACGGTCCGCGAGATCTCCATACCGTTCGCTGCTATCCAGTATGTCACTGCCAAGCGGACAGGAAGCTTCCTTGCTTCCTGACGGCTTGGCCGAACCGAGCGGTCCCGTATTTTCAGTGCGGGGCCGTTTTCATTACAAGAAAAACAGAAAGGGCCGCGGGATCGTAAGATCCGCGGCCCTTGGTGCGGTGCTGTATCATTGCCGTTCCGCGACCCCCGACAGGCAGGATTTCTCCGTGGCGTAGGTCGCTGCGCTCATGCGAAGCTGGAACTGTTCCAGGTTTTCGGCGTTCTTCCCGAGGAGGCGTACGGCGGGAATGTCGTGCGTCGGATCGATGACAACCGAGAGATCGTTCACGCGGGGCATTTCGTCGTCCGTTTTTCCGTCCGGCAGCGCATAGGTGAAACTGATGCGGGGCTGGTTCGGTCCCAGGATCGTGGTGTAGAAGAAGTAGGTGCAGTTCCTTTCGCCTGATTGCAGGTGATCGGGTGCGGTTGATTTGGTAATGGGGTAGTCGGCGCTCTGGACCTTTGTCTGCGCTCCGGCGTATTCCGGGAACGCAAGCAGGGCGGCTAGGGCGACAACTGCGAAGAACGCGGTCAGTGTTGGTCGCATGACGAATATACCCCCTTCTTCCTTTCTTATATTCCCAGGAGAAGATTTTGTCCAGCAAGGAATTCGCGGACGACCCTTCGGACCTCCGCGGCGGTCTCCGTTTTCATGAGCCGCACGCGCAATTCTTTTGCGCCCTTGAATCCGGCGGCATAGGCGCCGAAATGTTTTTTCATGACATCAAAATTCTTCAGTCGGTCCTCGCGGTCGCTGCGATAGATCTTTTCAAAAATTTCCGCATGCGTTGCCATGCGGTCCAGGCGTTCGGCAATGTCGGGTTTGCGTCCCGAGAAGAACCAGGGATTGCCGAAGACGCCCCGGCCGATCATGACGCCGTCAATGCCGGCACCGAGCGCCTTTTCCCGGGCATCTGCGGCGGACGCGGCGTCGCCGTTGCCGATGACGAGCGTATCCGGTGCGATGCGGTTCCGGAGTTCGGCGATGTCGGGCGCAAGGTTCCATCGGGCGGGGACATCCGACATTTCGTCGCGGGTACGCAGATGGACGGTGAGCGCGGCGATGTCCTCTTCGAGGAGCGCGGGGAGCCAGGTTGCGATCTCGTTCCGGGCATAGCCGATGCGCGTTTTAACGGAAACCGGCAGGTCTCCGGCGCCGCGTTTTGCGGCGCGGATGATCTCTTTGGCGAGCGATGGATTTTTGATGAGTCCCGCGCCGGCGCCCTGTTTTTCCACGCTGCGGTCGGGGCAGCCCATATTGATGTCGATGCCGTCGAAACCGAGATCTCGGAGCATGCGGCAGGCCGCTTCAAACTGTTCCGGTTTTGCGCCGAAGATCTGGGCGACGATGGGATGCTCATCTTTGCCGTGCCAGAGGTCAATAAGGGCGCGGTCTTTTCCGGCGGAGAGGAGCGCTTCTACGGAAACGAATTCCGTCCACAGAACGTCGGGCTGCCCGCATTCCATGAACATCTGCCGGAATGCGGCGTCCGTGACGTTCGCCATCGGAGCGAGCGCAAGGATCGGACGTTTCAGTTCTTTCCAGAAATTATGCGGCATGGTCGTTCGGCGTCGCTGCGCATTTTTTGCAAATGCCGTAGAACTCAAGGGCGTGGGTCGTGATCGTGGCGAAATGCCGCGCGTGTTTCAGGACGGCGGTTTCCGCATCTGCGACGCTGCAATGGCGCACGGTCTCGATCCTGCCGCAGCGCAGGCAAATGAGGTGGTGATGATCGTCGGGATCGGCAAATTCATAGTGGGCGTGATTGTGCCGGAGATCCACCTGCCGGACGATGCCTTTGTCCTTGAGCGATTTCAGGGTGCGATAAACGGTGGAGGGGTCGACGTCCGGCCGGAGTGCGTCAATGATCTTCTGGGCGCTCATCGGCCGATGTTCTTTTTTAAGGGCGGAAAGGACCGCGAGCCGGGGGCCGGTCGCGCGGTAGCCGCTCTTTCTGAGGATGGCGCCGAGGGCGTTCTTTTTTGCCATGGGGACATGATAGAACCTATCTCAAAAATACTCCAGCAGGCCGGCCCGTCTTCTTTTGAAAATCCCGTTTTTGCGCTACACTATGCCCATCATGATCTCCTTTTCCGTGATTAAGAAATCCAAGAAGAGCCGCGCCCGGCTCGGCATTCTCACGACGCCGCACGGCGAGATCGAGACGCCGGCGTTCGTGGGCGTGGCAACAAACGCGACGATCAAGGGCCTGCGCAGCGATGAGGTCGTGCGCACCAATACGCAGATCCTCATTTCGAACACCTATCATCTCCATATCGAGCCGGGTGAGAGCGCGGTTGCGAAGGCGGGCGGCATCAATCGGTTCATGCAATGGCCCCGGCCGACCATGACCGACTCGGGCGGTTTCCAGGTGTTCAGTTTGGGGTTCGGCCGCGATCTCGGCGTCGGTAAAACGACGAAATTCTTTCCGGGCAAGCTGGAGAAGCTCGTGGACCGGAATGCCCAGCCGAATCACGTGAAGATCACCGATGACGGCGTCTTTTTCCGTTCGCCGCTCTCCGGCAAGGAGCTTTTTCTGGGACCGCGCGAATCCATCCGCATTCAGGAGAAGATCGGCGCCGATATCATATTTGCTTTTGACGAATGCACGCCGTCCGGCGCCACCCGCCCCTATATCGTGACCTCGAGTGATCGCACGCATCGCTGGGCGAAGATGTGCCTGCAGGCCAGGAAGACCGATCAGGCGCTCTATGGCATTGTGCAGGGGTCCCACTATAAGGATCTGCGCGAGGAAAGCGCGCGCATTATCGGAGGCATGGAGTTCGACGGGTTCGGTATCGGCGGAGATCTCGGCATCTCCAAAAAGGGGACGGCCGATGTGCTGCGCTGGACGCTGCCGTTCCTGGACGAGCGTAAACCGCGGCACCTCCTCGGGATCGGGCACTTGGATGACATTGAGGCGATCGTGCGGGAGGGCGTGGATACGTTCGACTGTACGGTGCCGACGCACTATGCCCGCCGCGGGGTCGCGTTCACGAGTTCCGGGCGGGTCGATCTTACCAAGGCAAGCTTCGTGAATGATCGGCGGCCGCTTGACCCGAAGTGCGATTGCCTGGTGTGTGCGAATTACGGAAGGAATTATATCGCGCACCTCATCCGGGCTCAGGAGATCACGGGCGG
>DAIBYH010000056.1 GCA_027424065.1 Candidatus Parcubacteria bacterium
CGTTCCACAACCTCTTTTTCTTCAATGCATTCGTTGCAAAGGTCCGCGAGCGGATCAAGAAGGGCCTGCTCTGATATGCCGACGGCCGCACATTCCCGTCCGAAGAATCCGGTCCGCGCGGACACGGCGTTCGTCATGCGTTTTGCGAAAAGCGTGCGCATCGACCGGGAGCGGATCGACCGCCTTGCGGATGAATGGGCTGCGGCAAAGATGCTTCCGCCGGCATGGATGAACGATGTCCATCTGGAAAGCCGGGACCCGGTCCGGTTGCTGACCTATGCCATCGTGCTCGACAGCATGAACTTCTGTTTCTGGTCAAAGGAAAGAAAGTGGAGCGTGGCGAGCCGCGGAAAGACCTATTCGGGATATCTGGCGCTCGCGATCTCTCTGAAGCGCTGGTTCGAGGAGCATCCCGATCGGGCCACCTTCGCATATTTCAGCACGATGCCCTGGAAGGATTTCAGGGAAATGCTCCGGGGCGGCGAAGGGTTGCTGCTGCTGCGCCGGAGATGGCAGATCGTGCGTTCCGTGGGCCGGGTGATGATGAAGCGGTATGGCGGCGATCCGGTCGTGTTCGTTTCGTCCGCACGGCGGAAATTTTCAATTCTGGTCCCGAAGATCGCGCGGGAGCTGCCATCGTTCAATGATCGTGCGGAATATCGGGGGAGGAAGGTTGCGATCCTGAAGCGCGCTCAGATCCTTGCGGGCGATATCTGGGGGATCCTCGGGGGCAAGGGTCCGGGTGTGTTCGATGATCTGGATTATCTGACGGCCTTCGCGGATTATAAATTGCCGCAGTTCCTTCGTGAGCGGGATATTTTCATCTATACCCCCTCTCTCGAGAAAAAGATCGCAAGGGGGACGCTCATCGCGGCGGGATCGCGCGAAGAGGTGGAGATCCGGGCGGCCACGGTCCAGGCGGTCGAGTATTTGAAAGATGCCCTTGCGCGACGCGGCGTCCGGAGGCATTCGTTCCAGGTGGATTGGATCCTTTGGATCGCGAGCAAGCGTGACGCTTTGAGCGTTCCGCACCATCTGACCAGGACGGTCTTTTACTAGATCCCGCCATCTTTCGGGGCCACTTGCATTTTTTCGGATACGTGGTATCGTAAAATCATGAAATTTTTTGAAGGATGGTTTTCAAAATCGGAGGCCCAACAGGAGGCAGAAAAAAAGGCCTCAAGAGAGGCGGTACAAGCAAGAATATCTTCGCTTGAAGAGCATCGGAAGGAGGTTGAATTGGGGATGGAAATGGAGGTTCACAGGGATGACGCAAAGCGTCTTGAGGACCTTGATCGCCGGATCAACGAAGCAAAACAGGAACTTGAAGAGCTGGAACGCGAAGATCAGGTCCCTGCATAAGAGCAACTGTAAAAAATGATCCTCCGCGGAGCGGGGGATCATTTTTTAATGCGAGGCGGATGTTCGGGGCGCGGATCCGGGAATGCTCATTTTGGGAAACTGAATTGCCGGAGAGTGTTGTCCGGTGCGATGAAGTAAAGGATGTTCTGCGACGGGTCATACTCCGGCGAGGTTCCCGCCGTGATGGAAATGAAGTTTGCGAGCGTCGCGTCCTGGAGGTCCAGGAACGAAATCGATCCGGGGTAGGCGATAAAGAGATGATCGTTGTCGCGATACCAGATCGCCGCTACGGCGTCCGTGACGTCGGGGATGTTGAAGCGATAATATCCTTCGGGGTCGTTGAGCGTGAAGATCTCCATGCTGCGCGATTCGAGGGTTGCGATCCTGTTGCCGTCCTGCGTCGCACTGAAGCTGCGGACATCGTCGGCAAGTTTTTGCAGGGTTTTCTGGTCGGTGCGGTAGAGGTAGAGCGAATTGTTGTCCGTGAGGACGCCAAGCGTGCCGCCGGAGATCCAAGAGAGCTCTTTCACGGAGCTGCGGATCGCGATGCTGGTCGTAGAGACGGTTCCCGAGGAGGGATCGTAGAAAGCGAGAACCGCGGGTCCGTCGGTGCGCATTCCATGAAGCCATGCGATGCCGCTCGGAGATACGGCGGCGACGGGGTCCTTGATCGTGGGGGAGAGCGCGTCCAGGATAACGCTTGTCGCCTGGGAGATATCAAGGAGCGCGGCTTTTTTCTGGGTGATGGCGAAAACATGGCCGTTCGGCAAAGGAGAGAGGATGAGCCGTTGATTTGCGGGATCAAAGCCGGCCTTCAGGAGGGCCGAGGAAAGATTTTTGGGTCGCCCGCCGGGCAGCACAACCGCATCGTAGGTGCCCGTGAGGTTCCGGAAGATCAGGGATCCCGTGTTGCTGTTTGCCGCAACAATGGTTCCGGCACCGATCAGATTTCCGTTCAGGGTAAGAGCGCGGTTCGGGGTTTCAATGATCGGTCCGTTTTGGGTCACAAGAAAGTTTGCGACGGTCCCTGATGCCGCGGTTTCGCTCGTTGCCGGAACGAGAACGGCATTTTTATGATTGGCCACGAGGGAGGGCGCCACGGCAACGTTCTCGTGCCAGTCCCGATATCCTGGCGCCGTGAGGGCGAGGATGTAGGTTTTCGGGAAAAGATCGGAGATAAGGGTGCCGGGGCTTAAAAATCCGGACTGGTTCTGGACGGATTTTCCGTTCAGGAAAATGTTTGCTCCGTCAGGATAGGAGCGGACATAAATGCCGCCGACTTTGCTGATGTGAAAGCTGGGAAAATCAACGCGCCACCCTTGCGCGAAGAGGACAATACCGGTACCAAGGAAGATAAATGCGAGAAAAAGGGTATAAAAAAGCGCCTTACGGGCATTTTTAGACATGGGCCTATTATAAAACGTTTTTTCTCATTATGGAAGGTATTGCGTTTCCCTGGGGCATGGTATACTGAACATGGATCTCGTTCATGATCTCGGATCAAACAATTATAAGAGGGAGGGCGAATTTCCTCGATCTGTGGATCGCGGGTGTGCCCACCCACCTGGTTTCTTACGCCAGAGATCACTAACGAGCTCCAAGAACCTATCTCAAAAGATTTCCTCAGTGCAGACTGGGAAGATCTTCTGAGATAGGTTCTCTTTTTTTGCCCGTTTCACTCGGATTTGCACCGTGGCCGCCAATAAAACATCTCTTTATCGACGACCGTCGATAAAGAGATGTTTTATTCCCCCCCCGGGGGGGTAAACTTGCCAAGACAGAAGATGAGGTCGTGCTTCGGTGAGAGAGAGGGGGAGGCGACTGTTGTGCCTAGAAGCTTGCGGCGTTCAGATGGAAGATCCTGCCGATGATCGT
>DAIBYH010000057.1 GCA_027424065.1 Candidatus Parcubacteria bacterium
ATCACCGCCGCCACGACCTCCTGGGACGGCATCCTGAACCTCCCGCATCCGACCGTCTCCTATACCGCCCCCACGCCCTCTGCGGGACACACGGTCTCCGTCTCCTCCGCGATCGAGCTCGGCCTCCCGGCGGTCCCGGTCTCCCTTTCCCTTCCCGTGGAGATCGTTTTCCCGGGCGCTGCCGGTTCTGCGGCGGGCTGGTCCCGGAACGGCGTCTTCACGCCCATTACGGCCTCCTGCACGAGCCTGACGAATCCCGTCCTCGGTGCGGACGGCGACTGCACGGGCACCTCGGGCAACGATCTCATCATCTGGACCCGCCACTTCACCACCTTTCTTGTCTGGACGGAGTCCGCGCTTGCCGCATCCGCCCCTGTCCAGGTCGGCGGGGGAGGCTCCGCTTACGATCTCGTGATCGGCACCGGATCTCCCGTGACCGCGACCACGAGCGTCACCCTCTCCCTCTACGGCACCCTGGCCTACACCATGCAGGTGAGCTCCGATCCCTCTTTCGCGAACGCCTCCTGGATCCCGTACCAAACCTCTTTCCCGTACACCCTCATGGCCACGACCTCGCTCCAGACGATCTATGCCCGGTTCCGCGCCATTTCCGGAACGATCGTCGGCACGGCCTCCGCCACCGTCTCCTATGTTCCGCCCTCATCCTCATCTCTTACGGGAATGGGCGCCGCCGGCATGACCGTCCCGCAGATGGAGAGCCTCCTTGCCTCGCTTGAATCCCAGCTTGCCGCGCTTGAGGCGAAGGCAGGCATTGTTTCTTCTTCTTCGTATTCCTTCTCCCGCAACCTCAAGCTCGGGATGACGGGGAGCGATGTGAAGGCATTGCAGGAGTATCTCATCGCGCATGCCACCGGCCCCGCCGCGCAATCGCTTGCGCGGGTCGGTGTCACCGGCTATTTCGGTTCCCTCACGAAGGATGCCCTTGCCGCATTCCAGCATGCCCATGGCATCCCTGCCACCGGCTTCTTCGGTCCTATCACGAGAGGGTGGGTGGAGAAGCAGGGGTAGGAGAGGGTATTCGTCCATGAGCGGTGGGACGGGTTACCTCCATAAAGAGATATCACATCTCTTAATCTACGATCGTTGATAAAGAGATGTGATAAGCCCTCCGTTTATCGTTTTTTCTGCTTTTGCGGACATCTTTTTGACTTTTTCGGAGGGCGCGGAGTATGATATCAAGCATAAATTTATGGCATTCTTCGATTCGCTTTTCAGAGATATCGGCATTGATCTTGGAACCGCAAATTCCCTGATCTACGTCAAGGGGCAGGGAGTCATCGTGAACGAGCCCTCGGTGGCGGCGATGAACACGAAAACGAACCGCATTCTTGCGGTCGGTGACGAGGCGAAAAAAATGCTCGGACGGACGCCCTCGCATATCAATGTCGTGCGGCCGCTCGTAAATGGTGTCATCTCGGACTATGAGATGACCGAAGAAATGCTGCGCCATCTTTTGAGCCGCGGCAAATCGAACTCGTTTTCCTCGTATCGCCGCGCGATCCTCGCCATTCCCGACAATCTGACGGAGGTTGAACGGAAATCGGTGGAGGATGCCGCGCTCGGCGCCGGATGCTCGAAGGTATATTTGGTGGAATCGCCGGTCGCTGCCGCGCTCGGCGCAGGGCTTCCGATCGCGGTTCCCGAGGCGAATCTTATTGTGGATATCGGCGGCGGAACGACGGACATCGCCGTCATTTCCATGGGCGGTACGGTCGTCTCCCGTACCCTGAAGATCGCCGGCGACCATTTCAATGACGATATTACCCGTTTTCTCCGCGACGAATTCCAGCTTGCGGTCGGGGAGGCGACCGCGGAATACACGAAGATCGCTGTCGGTTCGGCGATCCCGCTCGATGAGCGTCTTGAGATCCCGGTCCGCGGCCGTGATATGGCGACCGGCTTGCCGCGCGAGGTTATCATAAAAAATACGCATGCCCGCGTGGCGCTTTCCAAGTCTCTCCGTTCCATCGCTGACGCGATCCATGAGACCATCGAGGCGACGCCGCCGGAATTGGCGGGTGATGTCCTCCGGCACGGCATCGTGCTTTGCGGCGGTGGCGCGCTCCTCCGCGGGTTCGGTGATCTTATTGAGCGTGAGACGGGTGTTCCGGTCACGATCGCCCATGATCCGCTGACCTGCGTCGTGCGCGGCTTGGGGCAGATGATCGATGATTTCGAATCGCACCGGGAACTTCTGGATAATCCACTGAGGCCGCTCTCCGTAGCGCTCTGATGAAACCCTACCAACCTCTTTTTCTCAGCATCCTCGTTGTTGCCCTGCTTGGCCTTATTGTGTTTATGCCCGCGCTCGGTGCGCGTTTCCATGCGTTGATCGGACCGCGGCCGGTCCCGGTCGGCGATGTCGCCCGTCTTGCCGCGGAGAACGTTTCGCTTGCGGCGCAGCTCGCGCTTCTTCAGGCCGTGAAGGCAGAATTGCCGTCCTCAACGAAAAATCTGATCCCGGCGCTCGTCTATTCCACCTATCCGTTCAATCTGAAGAACGAGATCACGGTGAATGCGGGATCCGCAGAGGGCGTTTCTGCAGGGAACGCAGTCCTCTTTTAGGGAAATCTGATCGGCGTCGTTGCGTCGGTTACAAGAGGGAGTTCCGTCGTACAGACGATCTTCGACCCGAACTTCCGGCTTCCGGTGCGGATCGGGAGCCAGGGTTACAGCGCGCTTCTGGTCGGAGGATCATATCCGATCGCAGAATCCATTCCGAAGACCGCCGCGGTCGCGCCCGGCGATGTCGTGATGAGCGTTGCAACGAGTGTTCCCTACGGCATGGCGATCGGAACCGTGCAGTCGGTCTCCCTTGCTTCGAACAACCTTTTTGAGCAGGCAAAGATCTCCTTTCCGTACGACATGAGTATGATCCAGGCGGTGACGATCGTCCCATGACTATGAATTTAAAATATTGTTCTGCTGCGGCGGTCCTGCTTTTGGCGGTTCTGCTCCAGGCGTGGTTCGCGCCGGGCGGCATTCGGGGCGATTTTGTCCTCGCTGCGCTTATTGTATTCGCGTTCGTGTTCGGCTTCGTGGGAACGGCGGTATTTTCACTGCTTGCCATCTGGTTGATCGGTGCCGTGCTGTACGGGGTTCTCCCTGCGGCGCTCATTCTTGTGATCCCGCTCGGAGCCTGGTTTCTTCGTCGCCGGTTTTTGCTTGATCCTCGACTTGGAGT
>DAIBYH010000058.1 GCA_027424065.1 Candidatus Parcubacteria bacterium
GGAATGCGACGACGCGTTCCGCCGAGCGGGGCGTGATGCGTCCGATGACCTTGCCCGATTTAGCGATGCTCACGAAAAGCGCCGCTTCGGCGTCGGTCCGTTTTTCAAGATAGCGCCCTATGGCGTCCTTTGCCGATGGCGAGAGGAAGACGACGCGGATCTTGTCGCCCTTTCCGCGGACGGAAAGCTCGCCGCGCTTGAGGTCAAGATAGCGGTCGAGCGAGCAGAGCTCGGCGAGCCGCAGGCCCGTGGAAAAGAACGTTTCAAGGATGGCCTTGTCCCGCAGGTCGCGCAGGGTATCGCCCTTCGGCGCCGCGAGGAGGCGCTCCAGGTCTTCGTAGGTGAGGGTTTCGATCTGTCGGGAGGGCGTTTTAGGGAGTTCGATCTTGTCGGGAGCGAGCGATGCGATGTCGCGCTTCGCGAGATATTTCAGGAAGTTCCTGAGTGCGATGACGTAGTATCCCTGGGTTATCTTTTTCAGCATCCGTGGCGGCTGTTTTCCCGCTGGAGCGGCAGGGGTTCGCGCGAGCGCCATGCGGAAGTCCCGTACGAGTTGGTCCGTGATCTCGTCGGGCCTCTTGATCTCCGCGAAATCAAGGAAGGCGCGCAGGTAGCGTTCATAGTTTTCCCGCGTCTTCGGAGAGCGGTTCTTTTCGATCTCCAAATATGAAAGATAGTCGTTGAGAAGTCTTTGGATCTCGACCTGGGGCATGGTTGTATTATATGTCGGAATGCGAAACGGGGATATGCGATGGCGGTGTCCGAACTCCTCTGCGGGTGCGACTCAGTGGCTGGGAAAAGGGGCGATTCCGCGGTATACTGTCGTTATATGGCGCGCATCATCGCGATCTGCAATCAGAAAGGCGGCGTCGGAAAGACGACGACCGCCGTAAACCTTGGTGCCTATCTTGCATTGGCGGGTCGGCGCGTGCTGCTCGTGGATTTCGATCCGCAGGCGAACGCGAGTTCGGCCCTTGGCTATGACCAGGCGAAAGGAGGCCTTGCTTCCGCGGATGCTGCGGCGGGGCGCGGCAAGAGCGTGTACCACGGTATCACCGGGGAGGCGTCCCACGAAGAGGTGATCCTGCCGAGTCAGATCTATAATTATCATTTCATGCCGGGGTCGCCGCATCTTGCGGGCGCCCTCGTCGAACTCGTGGACCTGCCCGAGCGGGAATATTTCCTGCGGAAGTTCCTGAATCGCGTGCGCCACCAGTACGACTATATCCTGATCGATCTCCCGCCGAGCTTAAGCCTGCTCGCCGTGAACGGCATGATGGCGGCGGATGAGATCATTATCCCCGTGCAGGCGGAATATTACAGTCTGGAAGGTCTCGGCCAGCTTCTTGAGACCATTGATCTTATCAGGAACAACCTGAGCCATCCGCTTGCGATTTCCGGGGCGCTCGTCACCATGTATAATAAACGGGAACACTTGAGCCGCGACGTCGCAAAGAATCTCCGCGAACATTTCCCGCACCGTGTTTTCTCCGTGGAGATCCCCCGAAGCGTCGCACTTGCCGAGGCACCGAGCTTTGCGCGGCCAGTGATCCTGTATCGTCCGGATTCGCCCGGCGCGGAGGCGTACCGCCGGCTGGCGGACGAGATCATTGCGGACGAGAGAACGGAGAATGTTCCGGAGGGTGCCGCAGCGAGCAAGAATTTCGGAAATTTCAATCTTTAACGAACAACGACCATGCTGGGAAAAGGACTTGAATCCCTGATACCGCAGAAAGGAGGATCGAATGCGCCGGGCGATGCCGGCGCACAGGAGCCGAAGGATCTTCCGGTCGGCGCTTCGACGCCGCAGGCAGACCTGCCGGCAGCGCCGATATTCGAGGATCTCCCTGCGCCGGCGGCCGAGCCGGAACTTCCGTCCGCTCCTGCCGGGCCGACGCCTGTTGCCGTCGAATCGCGGGAGGAAGCGCCGCATCAGTCAAAGCAGGTCTTTCCGGCCGCTACCCCTTCTGCCTCTCCGATGGAGGACCATATTTTCCATATTGAAGTGGACGACATTCGTCCGAATCCCGGCCAACCCCGCCGCGAATTCAATGATGATGCCATCCGCGAGATGGCGAATTCCATCCGGGAATTCGGCATTCTTCAGCCGCTCGTCGTTTCTCGGGTCAATAAGGAGACCTCGAATGGCGTCGAAGTGGAATACGAATTGATCGCCGGCGAACGCCGTCTGCGCGCGGCAAAACTGCTGGGCCTCCGGGAGGTTCCGGCCATCATCCGTAACGTTGATCTTGAGCGTGAGAAGCTGGAGCTCGCCGTCATTGAAAATCTTCAGCGCGAGAATCTGAACGCGATCGAGATGGCGCGCGCGTTCCAGCGGCTTCAGGAAGAGTTCCGCATGACCCAGCGCGAGATCGCCGCAAAGCTCGGTAAGAGCCGCGAGACGGTCGCAAACACCATGCGCCTGCTGGACCTGCCGGAATATCTTCAGGAAGCCCTCCAGAAGGGGATGATCTCCGAAAGTCATGCGCGGCTTCTGCTTGCCGTCGAGAACCCTGCCGCGCAGAAGCAGCTGTTCGATGATATCGCGGAGCACGGTCTCACGACGCGCGACCTCAAGGAGCGGGTGCGCCATTTCGCCGGCGGCCCTTCCCATCGTGGCCGACCCTCGCTTGCGGAAATGGAAGCGAATCTTCCTCCCGAAATACGGGCCATTCAGAATGAGCTTTCTTCGTCGCTCGGCGCGCCGGTGCAGATCCAGAAAGGCGCCGCGAACGGAAAGATCATGATCACGTTCTATTCCCAGGAGGAGCTGGAGAATATTCTGCGGAAGCTTGGAACCGGCCAGGAATGAATTATCGAGGTTGAACCTCGATAATTTTCTCCATGCCCCGTGTTGCCCCCCCTCCTTCGTGCTATCATAATCTCATGCATTTCCCTGCGGCCGCAGGCCTTCTCCTTCCGTCATG
>DAIBYH010000059.1 GCA_027424065.1 Candidatus Parcubacteria bacterium
CGAGATGCCGCCGAACGACGCAAGCGGAAATCCATCAGGGAACGAATCATGTTTCTGGTTCGATGATACCGGAACGCTCTTCGCTAGGGCGTTCGATACGGCCGGACCGGAGATCTATGCGGTCCACGATTACTCAGGAACAGGACTCTCTATCAATGGAAAGATCCTTCCCGACGCCTTCGTGGAGAACATGGTCTCCATTCTGGATGCGCTCCGGCAGAGCGGTATCGTCGTGAAGGAGATCGCGCTCAATAACCTCGCACTTCAGGAAATCGACGTGACGACCTACAACGGACCGACCCTCTATTTCAGCCTGCGTTTCAGCGCACTCGAAGATCTTCCGGTGCTCCAGGACTTCATGGCCAAGCCGAACTTCGATTCTCTGCAATACGTGGACTTCCGGACCGAGAATCGCGCCTATTATAAATAGGCGCATCCCGGGGGTCGGTCTGAGTGCCCCTGCGCCGCGGCGGTAACTTTTCATCCGTCCACCCGTTCTCTCTAAGATAGGCCATTCTCGACATTTCTTCATTTTCCATGGATTCTCTTCCTTCAAAGACATCATCCGTCACGGTCCGCGATATCGCGCGGATGCTTTATGACGAGGTGCGACGGCACCCCTGGCTTTTCGCACTGCTCGTTACGGGTTCGGTCGGCGTCCAGGTCGCCGCGCTCGCATCGCCGATCTACATGAAGCAGTTCTTCAATCTCCTGGTCGGCGGCGATCTTGCTGCGGCGGCCCATCGGCTCCTGATCCTGGTGTTCGTGATCGGCGGCATTTCGGTCGCCAACTGGGCGTTCCGCCGCATGCAGACCTACGGCATCATCCAGTTCGAGGCGCGCGCAATGACCGACCTCTATAATTTCGCGTTCGACCGTCTGATCGCGCATTCCTACCAGTTCTTTATCTCGCATTTCACGGGAACTCTGACGCGCCGCGTGAGCAAGTATGCGGGAGCGTTCGAGACGCTGATGGACAGCATCATGCTGCAGTTCTTCCCGACCCTGATCTTCATCGTCGGCGCCGTCGGGATCCTTTTCCTGCGCAATCATCTGCTCGGCGTCGTGCTCGGCCTGTGGGTCGTGCTTTTCATTGCTTTCCAGATATTCGCCGTCCGCCTGAAACAGCCGTTACGGCATGCGCGTACCGATGCGGACAGCAGGATGGTCGGATTCCTTTCGGACGATATTTCGAATCAGAGCACGGTCGCGCTGTTCTCGGGATTCGCGCACGAGCGGAAAATGTTCGGCGATACCGTGGAGCGGTGGCGCTCGGCGACGATGCGTTCGTGGGGAGCGGACGAGATCATCTGGGCGATACAGGATTTCCTGATCGTCGGCATCAATGTCGGCGTCCTCTGGGGCATGCTGGTCCTCTGGGAGCGGGGCATCTTTACGGTCGGCGATTTCGTCCTCGTGCAGAGCTACCTCCTTGGCCTGTTCGGGCAGCTCACCAACATCAACCAGAACATGCGGCGGAGCTACGATGCCATCGCGGATGCTTCGGAGATGATCGATATCATCAAGATGCCGTACGATGTTGCCGATGCGCCGGATGCGCCGGCCCTTGCGGTGCCGCGCGGCGAGATCGTGTTCGAGGGCGTCGGCTTTTCCTATCCGAACGGCGCTGCGGCGCTCGCGGATTTCGATCTGCGGGTCGCGCCCGGCGAGCGGCTCGCGTTCGTGGGGCCCTCGGGCGCGGGAAAGTCGACGATCACGAAATTGCTGCTGCGCCTTTATGACGTCACGAAGGGCGCGATTTTGATCGACGGCCGGAACATCGCTTCCGTGACTCAGGACAGCTTACGTGAGGCGATCGCTTTCGTGCCGCAAGAGCCGATCCTGTTCCATCGTTCGCTCATGGAGAACATCCGTTACGGTCGGCGCGATGCGACGGACGAAGAGGTCATGCAGGCAGCCCGGCTTGCGCATTGCCACGAGTTCATCTCCCGGCTGTCGGATGGATATGCAACGCTCGTCGGTGAACGCGGCGTGAAGCTTTCGGGCGGCGAACGGCAGCGCGTTGCGATCGCCCGCGCCATTCTGAAAAATGCGAGGATCCTGGTTCTCGATGAGGCGACCTCGAGCCTGGATTCCGAATCCGAGGCGCTGATCCAGGATGCGCTTCAGACGCTCATGAAGGAAAAGACCGTCATTGTGATCGCACACCGGCTTTCCACGATCATGAAGATGGACCGGATAGCCGTCATTGAAGGCGGCAGGGTTGCTGCCGAAGGAACGCACCGCGAACTCTTGGATCAGCAGGGGGGATTGTATCAGAAGCTCTGGAGCATTCAGGCGGGAGGGTTCCGGGATGACCGGACGGCTGCGTAGCGCTCTCTCCGGAAATTGCATTTTTATTTGAAACGTGGTGTAATCTTCGCGAAAGGAGGAAAGGTGTCATGCCTTCAAAAATGGCAGTCTTTCTTTTTTGGGCCGCGCTCTGCATGTTCGTTCTCGTGTTCGTGATCGATCTTGCGTGCATGCTGTATATCGTGCCGGCGAGCGCGGTGAAGTGGGCTGGTCCTGCGGCCAGCTGCGGGATGCTCTTTCTCTTTCTGGGGGCCGCTCTTGCGTGGCGTTCGCAACGGCGCAGCGTTCCCTGGTAAAGGCTTCCGCTTCGGCGGAACTCACCGGCGCAACGGGAAAACCGTTGCGCCGCATCTCTTTATCGACGATCGTAGCATAAGAGATGCGGACATCTCTTTATGAACGGTCGTCGATAAAGA
>DAIBYH010000060.1 GCA_027424065.1 Candidatus Parcubacteria bacterium
CCATATATTGGTCATCATCGCCGCAGAAGTCGGAATCTCCGATACCGACGCTGTTCGCAAGCATGAGTCCCCGCTTATGCGTCGATCCGCGCGTTGCGATCATGAGGAAGTGGTCGGGCGGCGTTTCCACGGCGACATTCAGGGGAACATAAGCAACCTCGTGCGGGTTGATCGTCATGGTTTCGCGCGCCGTAAGATCGAATCCCGCAGCGCCGGCCGTCTTGTACTCCGGCAACGCCAGCTCTTTATCAAAACGCTTGATCTTGATCTTCATATCGTGCCTCAGGATACCCGATGTTTCTTTTTTATTTCCTCTTCGGCCTCCTCTTCCCGTTCATCTTTACGGCTTTTCGCGTTTTCTGCAAGCAGTTTGAGTTGGGCATCGGTCAGAGTATTCAGTTTTTTCATGCGGTCCAGCAAGACGTCGCGATCGTTCGCCGCCGGATCATCAAGCACCTCTTCAAGAAGTGATGAAAGGATCCACCCTACCCGCGGCCCCGGCCTGATGCCAAGCTCGCGCATCACGTCATCTCCCGATACCGTAAGCATCTTCGGCGACAGCGGATCCCGCTTCACTTTGTCGATCATGAAAAGGAGGTGGCGAAGCTTGTAGGGCACGGCCTTCGGCACGCCGGAACCGATGCGGTCCGCCTCCCGCACCTTCAGAAGGTCGTCGATATTTTCGGGACCCACCCGCACGATGAAGCGCCGTACGCCGGCCGGCGAGATCTCGCCGACGTTGTAATGGAACATATGCCGCCGGACGAGATGCGCGACCTGGTCCACGAGGTCCTTCGGGAACCGCAGGCGGTCCAAGATGCGGATCGCCATCTTGGCGCCGATGTATTCGTGCTGATAGAACGTGGAATCGGGTCCGTCGCCCGCCTTGGAACGCGGCTTGCCGACATCGTGGAGCAATGCCGCGAGCCGCACCGCGAGCGAATAGCCCTGGCGGGCGGTATAGTCGAGCGCTTTGACGTTGTGCTCGAACACCGTGTAGATATGGTGCTTGTTCTGCCCCACGCCGATACCTTCGCCGAGCTCCGGCACGACATAGCCCAACAGGCCAAGCTCTTCGAGCAGAAGGATCCCCCGCGCCGCGTCCGGCGCCATGATCATTTTTTCAAACTCGTCGCGGATGCGCTCCTTGGCTATTTCCTCCAGACCGCCGCCGAACTTGCGAATGGCATGCCGTGTTCCGGGATCGATCTCGAAGCCGAGCTCCGTCGCAAACCGCACCGCGCGCATCACCCGAAGCGCATCCTCGCTGAAGCGCTTCTCCGGGTCGCCGACCGCGCTGATCATGCGCCGGCCGAGATCGTCGCGCCCGCCGAACGGATCAATAAGGGAGCTTTCCGGATCACCCGGGTCCGCGCCGATCGGCAGCGCCATCGCATTCACCGTAAAGTCGCGCCGCGAGAGATCTTCCGTAATGGTCCTTGCGAACCGCACCTCGTCAGGGTGCCGCTTGTCGAGATAGCGTCCCTCGATGCGATAGGTTGTCACCTCGACGGCCTTTACTCGTTCCTCGCCCAAGGACTCGTCGGTCTTTACGATGACCGTCCCGAAATCATTCTCATAGACGCTGTCCGGAAAAAGTTTGACCACCTCGTGAGGATTGGCATTCGTGGCAACATCCCAATCCTTCGGCGCGCGTCCAAGGATCAGGTCGCGAACGCACCCCCCGACGAAATACGCCTCAAAACCCGCCGCTCCGAGCGCGGCGCCCACTGCCTGAACCTCATCGGGAATCGATCGGCGGTCCATAGGAAAACTATAGAACCCATCTTGAAAATACTCCAGCTCGCGGAACTGAACCTATCGCACGGTCGCACCGAACTCCTTCGCGGTCGCCTCCTCGATCTTCTTGTGAAGCACGTCCACCTCTTCGTTCGTGAGCGTTCGATCGCTCGACCGATAGATGATCCGATATGCGTAGCTCTTCTTATCAGCGCCGAACTTTTCGGCATTCTCATATTCGTCGATCAGTTCAACTTGCTCCACAAGATCTCCTGCAATATCGCGCACGAGATCGAAATAATCGTTCGGCGCGAAGGTCTTCGGAACCACGAAAGAAATGTCACGGACGACCGGAGGATATTTGCTCACCTCCACGAATTTCGTGCCCATATGGAGCTGCTTCGTGACGCGCGGATCCTGGGACCACAGCAGCCGGATATCCGGCAAGGCCGTGCTGATCATTGCGAGCCGCTCGAGGCCGAATCCAAATGCCCACGCACGATATCCCTCAATTCCGATTTTCTTAAATACACTCTGCTTGGTCATGCCCCCGCCAAGCACCTCCATCCAACGGCCTCCATCCGGGCCGGGATCGTCCGAGGACTCGGTGGTCGGTGCGCCGGGGCCGATCCACACCTCCACCTGGAGCGACGGGTCCGTGAACGGGAAAATATCGTCGAGGAAGCGATAGTGAACGTTCGCGCCGAAAATCGCCTTTACAATCTCGGAAAGCACGTTGCGGAGGTCATCGATGGTGAGCGGATCGGTATCGGCGGGCGCCATATACCATCCGTCGATCTGATGGAAGACGTTCATGTGTTTGCTGTCGATCTCGTCCTTGCGATATACCTTGCCGTACGAGACAACGCCGAACTTCTCGC
>DAIBYH010000061.1 GCA_027424065.1 Candidatus Parcubacteria bacterium
CCCGAACCGCTCCGCTCCCTCCTCGCCTTTGCCCGCCGCAAGATCTTTGAAAAACAGGGCCGCCGTCTTTCCAATCTCGACGTGCATGACATCTGCTGCAAGATCGGTGAGGTCGTCGTTGCCGGCGGCGTCCGCCGGTCTGCGACCATCTCTCTTTCCGATCTTGATGATATCGAGATGCGCGATGCGAAAATGGGCCAGTTCTATGTCACGGAGCCTCAGCGCATGATGGCGAACAATTCCGCTGTTTACAGCGAAAAGCCGTCCGCAGAGCAGTTCCTCGATGAATGGCTCGCGCTCGTGAAGAGCAAAACGGGAGAGCGCGGCATCTTCAACCGCGGCAGTCTCGCCAAGCAGATCCCGGAACGCCGCCGCGAACTCCTCGGCGACCGGATCGATTCCCTTGGGGTGAACCCGTGCGGCGAGATCATCCTTCAGCCGAAGCAATACTGCAATCTTTCCGAGATCGTTGCGCGCGCTGAAGATACCGAAGAAACGCTCGTCAAGAAGATGAAGGTTGCCGCGATCCTCGGCACCTATCAGGCATCGCTCACCCACTTCCCCTATCTTTCCAAGGAATGGAAGAAGAACTGCGAAGAAGAGCGTTTGCTCGGCGTCTCCATCACCGGCCAGTGGGATTGTCCCGCCGTCCGGAATCCCGAGACCCTGCGCAAGCTCCGCGATCGCGCGCTCGAGATCAATCGCGAGTATGCAAAGCGGTTCGGCATCCAGCCGGCGAGCGCTGCAACCTGCGTGAAGCCGTCCGGCAACCTTTCGCAAACCGTTGATTCATCCTCCGGCCTCCATGCGCGCCACGCAGTATTACATCCGCCGCGTCCGCATTGCCGCGACCGATTCACTCTTCCAGATGCTCAAGGATCAGAAGTATCCCTACTTCCCCGAAGTCGGTCAGTCTGTTTCCACGGCCAACACCTACGTCGTCGAATTTCCGGTCAAAGCACCGGACAATGCGATCACGAAGAACGACCTCTCCGCTCTTGAACAGCTCGAGTATTGGAAGATGGTCAAGCAGAACTACACGGAGCACAATCCCTCTATCACGGTCTCCGTTGGCGCCGACGAATGGATCACGGTCGCCAACTGGCTCTACGAGAATTGGGATATGATCGGCGGCCTCTCTTTCCTCCCGCGCGAAGATTATGCCTACGTGCTCGCCCCGTATGAAGAGATCACGAAGGAGCGGTATGAGGATATGGTCTCCAAGCTTCCCGACATCGACTTCTCGCAGATCCTCTTGTACGAAAAGGACGATTCCAGCATTGACGTCAAGAAGGAACTCGCCTGTGCGAGCGGCGTCTGCGAGATAGATGACGTTCCCGCCGAAGACAAAGCGAAGATCGAGGCGTAGTCCCCTCTCGGTAAGAGAAAAAAGACCCGGCCAAGCGCGCCGGGTCTTTTGTTCAATATGTTATAATGAAAAAATGTTCCAGGGACCTGCAAAGAGGAAGATAACCTTGAATACCGTATTGATCGTGCTTGCTGCGGTCGCGGTCGCGCTCGGCGTTACGGCATATCTCGTCATCTTCGGAGTCGGAACCCAGGTCGTCCAGCCGGGACTCTCAACGAGCACCGTTGCGGCACCGACCTCGAGCGTCGCCTTCGTGTTCCCGACCTCCACTGCATCCTCATCGGCGTCGAGCACGGGAATCTCTTCCGGTACGGCGGCGTCGAGCACGGGAACCTTTTCCTCCACGTTCACCGCGCCGTATCCCGTCAGCTGGAACGATGGAGAGTCGTCATTCGCCGTTTCCGGCGCGACGCTCAACGGAAACGAGCTTACCCTTTTTGTGAACGTTACCCTCGGCACCTTGCCCGAATGCGTACCGATCAATGTCCGCTTGATCTCGGACGAACAGGGCGATACCGCCGCTCCCGATTCGCCGAATCAGACCAATTTCCCGTTAAGCACGAGCACCTGCGAGGGGGATGCGAATGCCGTCTATCCGAATCAGCCGCTCACCTTCACCGTTGATCCAGCGAACCAGCCGTTCCTCTTCATGACCGGCGGCACTTCCAATATTTACTTCGAGGTTTCTACAACGACCACGGGCGGCATAGATGCGGCTCTTCCCCAGCAGTCGGGATAAGAGATCTTGCGGGCAGCTCTTCAGCGGATCCGCCCGGCGTTGAAATTCAAAATATTCTTGCTATAATGAATGGGCACTTTTAAGAGTGCCCATTCCGCGATAGCTCAATGGTAGAGCGGCGCCCTGTTAAGGCGATGGTTCCAGGTTCGAGTCCTGGTCGCGGAGCAAATGAAACGCCGGTCAAAATATACCCCTCGCGGGCATAAGCTTTCGGTGCGACGCTCCGCTGCCGGCAAGGGGCTTTTTGCCGAAGAAAAGATCCCGAAGGGCGTCTGCATCATAGAATACACGGGGCGCGTCCTCGGCAAAAAGGAATCCAAAGAAAGCAGGGGTAGATATCTTTTCGAGGTCAATGCGCGAAAGACGATCGACGGAAATATT
>DAIBYH010000062.1 GCA_027424065.1 Candidatus Parcubacteria bacterium
CGACCAGCTTCAAGAACGATTCCACCGATGCGGTCTTGGCGCCCGGCGCCTTGACCTCGAGGATGGTGCGGACATGATCGCGGAAATCACCTTCGGTCCAAAGACGACGCGACACGCCGAGCAGTCGGAATTTCTCCGGCAACATCTTTTTTTCATGCAAGCTGAAAAGCGCGGGAACGATCTTTTTGGTCATAAGATCGCCCGTCGCGCCAAGCACGACGAAAACGGTGGGTATCGCGGGATTATTGTTCATGGATGTTATCTTACCACACCTCGCATGAAGGCAGGATGAAGCAGAAAGACGGACGCTCCTTCCGTTCTGGTATAATGAAATCATGTCTGCATATCGGGGACTTTTCACGCGGGAACACAGGCGATCATTCCTGGTCGGCCTCATTCTTCTCGCGCTCGCCATGGTGTTCCAGTTCTACGCATCGGCGTACACCAACCGCGTCACGAGCAATTTCGTGCCGGACCTCCTTCTGGACCGCCTCCCGATCCTCAACCTGAACTTCATCATCGTCGAAGGTGCCCTCACGACGATCGCCGGAAGCATTATTCTTCTCCTCGCGCAGCCAAAACGCATCATCTTTGCCATGAAGGCGGTCGCGATCTTCATCGCAACGCGCGCTGTCTTCATTTCCCTTACCCACCTCGGCATCTATCCCGGTCAGATCGGCCCTGATCCGACCGGGATCTTCGATCATATCTACACCGGCCTCGGCCTTGAAGCGGGCTTCTTCTTCTCCGGACATACCGGCCTCACCTTCCTCATGGCGCTCATCTTCTGGGATCGGAAATTCTGGCGCTTTGCCTATCTGATCCTTTCGGCCACCTTCGGCATCGCAGTTCTCTTTGCCCACGTTCACTATTCCATTGACGTCTTCGCGGCTCCCTACATCACCTACAGCATCTTCAAAATGTCGCAGTACTTCTTTAAAGAGGACTACGACCTCATGCGTTCGTAGAAGCCGGCCCCCAGCTTCCCTTCCGCGGCCGCTCCTCCTCTGGTAAAAAAGCCGGAAATAGTGGAGAATGGGGATACCTATGGATCGCAAAAACTGGACAATCGTCATACTGGCCGGCGTTCTTCTCTGTGCCATCGGCATCTTTGCCGCGATGGAATATCCGCGCGCCATCACGATCCAAAGCGGCGACATCGCCGCCGCGCTATCGGGCGCGAATACGAACTCCGTCGACGCGACCTCGACCGGAAATCCGGCGCCGCTCTCTCCGGTCGACATCGCCGCCTACAATGCAAAAATGCTTCAGCTGGCCAACCTGAAGATCATCACGCACACCAAGATCATCAGGGCGACGGCCGAAACGCCGACCACGACCATCGTCACCACCTCCACCGTCCCGGCCGGCTGGCCGGTCACGGCCGCATATCCCGACCCAGGCGCCCTGCTCCCCTTTCATCGTATCGTGGCCTACTACGGCAATCTCTATTCCAAGCAGATGGGCGTCCTCGGCGAATATCCGGCCGACGAAATGCTCTCGATGCTCGCAAGCACGTCCGCGGAATGGGCCGCCGCGGATCCCGCGACGCCGGTCATTCCCGCACTCGATTACATCGCGGTCGCCGCACAGGATAATCCGGGACCGAACGGCACGTACACGCTGCGCATGCCGGCGTCCCAGATCGACGAGATCCTCCAGATGGCGGCACAGATCCACGGCATCGTGATCTTGGATGTCCAAGTCGGACAAAGCAGCGTCCAGAAAGAACTTCCTTTGCTCGCACCCTACCTCAAACTGCCGCAGGTCAACCTTGCGCTCGATCCTGAGTTCGCCATGCATAACGGCGCCGTTCCGGGAACGGTCATCGGCACCATGGATGCGTCCGACATCAATTATGCCGCGGACTTCCTTGCGAACATCGTCAGAGAGAATAATCTTCCGCCGAAGATCCTGATCGTCCACCGTTTCACGCAGGCCATGGTGACGCACTCCGACGAGATCACGCCGCTTCCCCAGGTCCAGATCGTCATGGACATGGACGGATTCGGCCCTCCGGCCCAGAAAATGAAAACGTATCAGGATTTCATTCAGGCCTATCCCGTCCAGTTCACCGGCTTCAAGCTGTTCTATAAAAATGACGCCCGCGCGGGACACCTCATGACCCCCGCCGAAGTCCTCAAGCTCAGCCCTCAGCCGAGCTTCATCCAGTACCAGTAGAACAAAAAAAGGGCGCTGGGCGCCGCGTAGCCCCTTAGGAGCGAAGTGGTGCGCGATGGAGGGAATCGAACGTCGCTTCGTCCTCAACAACGCTCGGACTCGCTCCCCGGACACCTCTCGGTTTCCGGCGGCCCTTCGGGCCTGCCTTCCTACACGGCCCCGCCGCGGCGGGGCCGACCCCCT
>DAIBYH010000063.1 GCA_027424065.1 Candidatus Parcubacteria bacterium
CTCGGACTCGTATTCCGAGTGATGCAGAGCAATGGTGATACCGCGGGCCTTTTCTTCCGGAGCGTTGTCGATCTGATCGACGCCCTCCTCTTTCTTTGCCAAACCCTTCATGTGCAAAACGTGCGTGATGGCCGCGGTCAAGGTCGTTTTTCCGTGGTCAACGTGTCCGATCGTACCGATGTTCACATGCGGCTTTGACCGGGTATATTTTTCTTTTTCTGCCATAGTGATTCTTAAAAAATTTATTTTTATTTACCGCATCGGCGCCTCCTCCCCTTAAAAAACAACTCCCGAAGAGCACTGAGAGTTGCGGCAATCGTAACCAATCGACCCGATATTGCCTGAGGAAGATTTACCCAGGAAGTATAGGATATATCAGGGTTTCTTGTCAACGGGCGCAGGGACGGCAACGGCTCCTCCCGTGAATTCCATAACCACAACCTCCGCCCTGGTCCCTATCCGGAAGGGCGACAGCCAGGTCCCGACCCCGCTCGAGGTATAAACCGCCATATTTCCGAACCGTCGAAGGCCGTAATCAAACCCTCCGTAGAACCGCTTCGTGGCAAGAGAAAGCGGCCAAAACTGCCCCTGGTGGGTATGGCCGGACAACTGGAACGAGAACCCGGCCTCCTCCGCAACAGAGAGATCCGAAGGAACGTGGCGCACCAGGATGCTTGGGCCATTCCCGTCGTCCGCAAAGGAACGAAGGACGGCCGCAAAATCCTTAGCGTGGTGCGTATCGCGCCAATCCACGCCCGCAAGCTTCACGCCGTCAATCGTTATTTTTTCATTTTTTAATATTCGAATGCCCGCGTTGCGGATAGCATCAAAGAACCGGTCGCTCTCCCGGATGTATTCATGGTTGCCGCTCACAAAATAGACCCCATCCGGAGCGCGGAGCGCGGCGAGCGGCGCAATGCACTTCTCCGCGTCGCATTTCGTGCCGTCAAAGAGATCGCCGCCGATGATAATGAAGGATGGATCCTGTTCCTGTACCCTCCGAACGATCTGCCGCGCAAGCCCCGCGCCGCGCAGCGGACCAAGATGAACATCCGAAAAGAACACGCCGCGTCTCCCCTGCCACGTTTCCGGCAATCCGGGAAGCACCACCGAAACGCGCGTCACGCGGACGCGGAGACCATTCCAGATGCCATAAAATCCGATCGCCGCGGCAGCGCCGAACACGATCACGCCCGCCGTCGCCGGCGTGATGATCCACCCCCAGAGCGGAAAGACGTCCTCGATCACCACGAATGCCGCAGATGCGGCGCAGAGCGGTGCGACGAAGGCGAACCATGCACCCGTAAAGCGATAATAAGCGCGCGTCGCAGCGTTGTCCGCAACCGTAACAAGAAACGAAGCGGAAATGAAGGTCAAAGAAAGAAGGAGTGCCAGGACCTCCAATTCGGGATTCGCAACGCCGAACGCCGCGACCGCCGTTTCATAGATCATGACGCACAGCAGGAACAAAAGCAGCTGCATAACGACGGCGCTCACCAGGAAAATAGCGACAGACCTCTTGGAATGTTTCTGCTGCATGACGGATGACGGTTAGAATGGCAGCGGCTGACCGGTGAATACGCCGAACAAATAGCCCATGAGCGGGATCAGGAGGCTGAAACCGAAAAAGGCAAAGAGGAAAACGAAAATGATACCGTACCTCTCCATGAAATACGCGATCCGGAACGTCGTGCGCCCCTGAGGCAGTGCCGCAAAGAGGACCCGCGAACCGTCGAGCGGTGGAATGGGAATGAGATTGAAAATGGCGAGCGCGATGTTCAGATAAACGATGATCGCGAGAAGCGAAACGAAAATATCCGGCGCCGAAAAAAAGATGCCGGCGCGCACCGCAACGCCGAAAACGATCGCCAAAAGAAGGTTGGTCGCCGGACCCGCAAGAGCGATCTTCGCGCTTCCGCTCCGCGGATGCTTCAGATTCCGCGGATCGTACGGCACCGGTTTCGCTGCCGCAAAAAAGAACGATCCCCCGCTCGCGACGTAAAGCAGGATCGGCAACAGGACGGAATTGAAGGGATCGATATGCACCAAGGGATTCAACGTCAGCCGCCCTGCGCGTTTTGCGGTATCGTCTCCGAGCTTTTCCGCCTCCTCGTCGCCCACCTCTATCCTGGCCAAATCAGCCAGCCTTTTTATTTCTTCCTTGGAAATCATATGGAAATAATAGCATTTTTTCAGGCATTTAAAAGAGTTTGGAATTA
>DAIBYH010000064.1 GCA_027424065.1 Candidatus Parcubacteria bacterium
ATGGGCCAAGCCGCCGCGGCAGGTCCCGGCTACCTGGGCGACCTGGTCGGCCGGAACGTCAGCATCAACAACACCCTAGACGGCTTCGGCACGCTCATCGACGACGTGTACGGCTTCGACGTCGGCTCCTTCACGTCCGAAGCCATCGCGTACGCGACATGCGCCGGCGTTGAATTGCTCGGGTGGGGCTATCCGGCGGACAACAGTCTCTTCATGCGCATGAGCCGGGCAAAGATATATCCGATCACCGCGCTCACTCATCTTGCGCGCGCGGAAAAACGGCTTCTCATCGAGCAAGGCGTTATCGCCGTGGATGAAGTACTGGAGGATCGCCGGACGCTTGACGCGCTGCGCCTTCCGAGCGGACGCATCGGCAAGATCCTCGCCGAGGCGGAAGGCCTTCTTGCACTTCCTCATCAGCCGTATGGTACTGTTTCCCCATGAAGAGACCTTTCTCCACAACCTCCTTTGCCGCAGGTCTCGTACTCGGTGTCGTGCTCGCGAGCGCATGGTTTCTCGGCAATCAAAACGCTTCCACGCCACCCTCCTCCTCGGCGTCCGTTGCGACAAGCACCGTGCCGGCCCTTTCGGGGAGCAATGCAATTTCCGTATCGAATCAGGCTGCCGGCGCCACAGTTTTCGTCGAGTCGGTTACCGTACCGCCGCCGGGCGTCTGGATCGCCGTACGCGAAATGAACGGAAATAACCTGGGGAACGTGCTTGGTGCCGTGCGCGCGGGCGGCCCGCGCAGCAATATCTCCGTTCCGCTTTTACGTGCGACTGAACCCGGTCGCACCTACGCGGTTGAACTTTACCGCGCCGACAGCACCGATACCTTTAACCTCAATACGTTGAGCGTATACATCGATTTTGATACCGGAGAACCCGTCATCGCGTACTTCACGACGACAAAGTGATATGGCGCGCACGCACACGTTCAGCCGCGGATTATTCGACCCCGCAAGCACTGAGCCGTTCAGGATAAGCCGGTCGAAGATAGATCTTTTCAGCGAATGTCCGCGCTGCGCGTATCTTGATCTGAAACTCGGCGTGAAGCGCCCGTCGGGACCTTCTTTCACTCTGAACAATGCGGTCGATGAGCTTTTGAAACGAGAATTCGACATTCATCGCGCGCACGGTTCGCGGCACCCTCTCGTGGAAAGCTACGGCATTGACGCGATCCCGCTTGCCGATGATCGGCTCGAAGAGTGGCGCGATGCGCTTCGTCGGGGCATCAGCTACCTGCACGCTCCGACCAACTTGCTGATACGGGGAGGCATCGACGATGTGTGGGTCAATACCGCCGGAGAATTCATCATCGTGGACTACAAGGCGACCAGCAAAAAAGAGGGCCCGAGCTCCGAAGACGACCTGTACGATTCGTACAAGCGCCAAATGGAAATCTACCAGTGGCTCTTCCGTAAGAACGGGTATCCGGTCTCGCCGACCGGGTACTTCGTCTACGTCAACGGGAGGGCCGACGCCAAAGCATTTGATGGGAAACTGGAATTTGACGCGGCGCTCATTCCGTACGCCGGCGATGACGCATGGATCGAACCGGCACTCCTGAAGCTGAAAGAGATGCTCATGAGCGAGGAAATCCCGGCAGTGGGAACCTCCTTCGGAGGCGGCCCGTGCGAGTATTGCACCTACCGCGAAGCGGCCGGCAAAAAATTGCTCGCATTGCACCGGACCGGAAAAAAGAAGCGCAATGGAGGTACGGATTGATCCTTCGTGGCAGAAACGCCTGGCACGCGAATTTGGCGACCCGTATTTCGCCGATCTCGCGGCTTTCGTGAAGAAGGAATATGCGAACGAGACGGTGTATCCGCCGCCCTCATACATCTTCCGCGCATTCGATCTTTGCCCGTTTGAGAAAGTGAAAGTGGTCATTCTCGGACAAGATCCCTACCATGGCGCCAAACAGGCCAACGGACTCGCGTTTGCCGTTGATGCGGCGCAAACGGTGCCGCCGTCGCTCGAGAATATCTTCAAGGAGATAGGGAACGACATCGGGAAGCCGCTCATACATGCCGACGGCGATCTCACCCGATGGGCGACGCAGGGCATGCTTTTGCTGAACGCGACTCTTACCGTTCGCGCGCATGCAGCCGGCTCGCACCAGGGACACGGATGGGAACGCTTCACCGACGCCGCCGTTGCCGCGCTCTCCGAGGAACGCGATCACCTCGTGT
>DAIBYH010000065.1 GCA_027424065.1 Candidatus Parcubacteria bacterium
ACAAGGGGCACAAGGTGGTGCCGTGGTGCACGCGTTGCGGAACCTCGCTGTCGTCTCACGAGCTTGCGCAGGGATACAAGATGGTGCGGGATAATTCGGTGTACGTGAAATTCAGGATCAAAAACCCGGAGACCATCGGCCTTCCCGGCGAGAACGTTTTTATTCTTTCCTGGACGACGACCCCGTGGACGCTTCCGGGAAATGTCGCGCTTGCGATAGGTTCGAAGATCCGTTATCGCGCCGTGCAGCACGACGGAGAATATTGGATCGCCGCTGTTCCCCGTCTTGCGGCGCTCGGTCTGGAGGATGGCGCCGTTACGCGTGAATTTACTGCGGCGGACCTCGTTAAGCTTGAATACGAGCCGCTTTTCAATGTGCCGCCGCTGCGGTCCGAAAGATCCTACCGGATCTATCCGGCCGATTTCGTGACGACGACAGACGGTACGGGCGTGGTGCACACAGCCGTGATGTACGGCGAGGACGATTATCTGCTCGGCAAAGAAGTGGGTCTTCCGCAGTATCATACGGTGGACGAGGAAGGAAAGTTCACGAAAGATGTTCCGGATCTTGCCGGGCGTTATGCAAAATCAAAGGAAACCGAAGAGGCGGTCCTTGAGCATTTGCGGAAGAACGGTAATTTTCTGCGGACCGAATCGTACGAACACGATTATCCGCACTGTTGGCGCTGCGGTACGCCGCTGCTCTACTACGCGCGGACATCCTGGTTCATTGCGATGAGCAAGCTCCGCAAGGAACTGCTGCAGCGCAACAAGAGCATCCATTGGATGCCGGAGTACATCAAAGAGGGGCGGTTCGGCGAATGGCTGCGCGAAGCGAAGGATTGGAATCTTTCCCGCGAACGGTACTGGGGTGCACCGCTGCCGGTATGGGAATGCAGGAAATGCGATCATCGCGAGGTGGCGGGCGGCCTGGACGAGCTCGACGCACTTGCGGGCGGTTCGCGGAACCGGTATTGGGTGATGCGCCACGGGGAGGCGGAAAGCAACATTTTTGACATCATTGATTCGGGGCAGCGGAAGAATCTTCATCTCACGCCGCGCGGACGGAAGCAGGCGCTCGCTTCCGTCAGGAAGTTCAAGAACGAGCTTGCGAAAAAGAAGCTGAAGCTCGATCTGATCGTGGCGTCGGACGTCGTGCGGACGCGGGAAACAGGGGAGATCGATGCGTCGGTGTTCTCCGATGAGAAAGTGGTTTTTGATAAACGCATCGAGGAGATCCATCCTGGGTCCCACGCTTACCGGCTATCGCGATGCGAAATACAGCAGGGATTTTCCGAGCTATGAATCGCGTTTCGAAAGCCGCCCGCCGGAGGGAGAATCATTGCGCGATGTCCGGTCGCGCGCCTGGGAGTTCCTTAAAGAATATGAGGAAAAATATGAGGGCAAGAACATTCTGATCGTGACGCATGAATATCCGGCATGGATGCTCTTTGCCTCAGGGGAGGCCTGGAGCGAACGCCGCGCGATCGCGGAGAAGACCCGTCGCGGTCATGATTTCATCGGTTTTGCCGAAGTCCGTCCGCTCGCGGTCAAGCGGGTTCCCCGCAACGGGACCGGCGAGGTGGACCTCCATCGCCCGTATGTCGACGAGCTTATGGTCGGGTGCAAAAAATGCGGCGGCGACATGAGGCGCGTTCCGGAAGTTGCCGATGTCTGGTACGATTCCGGCGCAATGCCGTTCGCGCAGATGCACTTCCCGTTCGATCAGGCGCTTCCGGCGGCTGCGCGGAAGGGAAAAGGAACCGCCGCATTGCCGAAGGGGTATCCGTATCCCGCCGATTACATTGCCGAAGGCATGGACCAGCTGCGCGGCTGGTTCTACACGCTGATCGCCATCGCGACCGCGCTCGGCTATCCGGCGCCGTACCGCAACGTCATCACGTTCGGCCTGCTGAACGACAAGTTCGGGAACAAGATGTCCAAATCCAAGGGCAATGTCATCGAGCCCTTCTCGGTCATTGATAAGTATGGAACGGACGCGGTGCGCTGGTATTTCTACACCGGAACGCCGTTCGGGGAACCGAAGAACTTTGACGAGGACGAGATCGGCAAAACGCTCCGGAAGACCCATCTCATCATCTAC
>DAIBYH010000066.1 GCA_027424065.1 Candidatus Parcubacteria bacterium
AATTTTTTTCTATGCTTCACGCATTTCCCGGAGGTGCGCCCGTTTTTTTAAAACTTCCCGCTGGTCGGACCGCTTGCGCGCTCGGCCGATGCCGATCTCGAGCTTGATGAGGCGCTTCTTCGGATAGGCGCGCAGGGGGATCAGGCGTTCGCTTTTGTCGTGGAGCAGGCCGGTGATACGCTTGATCTCCTGTGCCGTAAGAAGAAGCTTCCGCGGCCGGTCCTCGGCATAATCCGCGGCAGTGTTCTTTGGCTGGTACGGCGGGATATGGGAATTCACGAGCCATACTTCGCCGCCGCGGACCAGGGCCTGGGCGCCAGCGATCTGGAATTTGCCCTCGCGCGCGCTTTTCACCTCGCCGCCGCGGAGTTCGATGCCTGCTTCAAAGATCTCGCGGATATCATAGTCATGGCGCGCGCGCCGATTTTCCGTGATGGGTTCCATGGTGGAGGGATGACGAAAAAGGAAGGGCGGCGGCACCGGGGGATCGTGGGCGCTGATTCCTTTTTTCGGCCCGGGCGGGCCGCCGAAGCCGCCGCTTACCCGTAGTGTAGCACATCCGGACGATTCGTCATTCCACCCCCCCCTCGTCATGCAGAGTCCCACCGCGACGGGACGAAGCATCTTTTCTGCGACAAGAAAGGATCCTTCGCTTTGCTCAGGATGACGCCGGCGGCGTCACATTTTTTCGGGGGCTTCGATGCCGAGCAGGCCGAGGCCGTTCTCAAGAACCTGCACGACGGCGCGGACGAGTCCGAGGAGCTCCGCTTCCCGTTCGGAGCCGATGATCCGGTTCTCGTTGTAGAAGGAATTCCATGTTTGCGCGAGCTCGAAAAGATAGAGGCAGAGTTCGTGCGGCGCGCGGTTCTCGAGCGATGACGCGACGGCCTCCGGGAAGCGGTAGAGCGTGCGAAGCAGGGTCCGTTCACTTTCCGGAAGATCGCCGCCTTTCCGCGCCGCGCCGGTTGCGCCGGCGGTCGCCTTTGCAAGGATGCTCTTCCCGCGCGCAGCCGCGTATTGCAGGTAGGGGCCGCTCATGCCGTGGATATCGAGCGCCGCGTCAAGATCGAAAACAATATCCTGATAGGTGTTGTATTTCAAAAGCTCGAACTTGATGGCGCCGGCGGAAACCGCGTCGAGCGATCCGAACTCGCCGTATTTTTCACGGAGAGTTTCCTTCATGCGGTCCAGGAACGATGCGATGGAGATCGTCGTGCCCTTCCGGCCGCTGATCTTCACCTGATGCGCATCCGCGTCCACCGGCATGCCGAGCTTCTCGGCGGTCTTCCGGGAGAGATAGACGAAACCGTAGTTCACGTGGTGGTAGTGCTCCGCCTGCGCCGTGAATCCCAGGACGCGCAGCGACTCCATGACGCTCTCCTGTGGATAGGTCTGGGTCTGATCAATGACGTTCACGATCGCGTCCGCACCGGCGAAATCGTTCCGTGCCTCGCCATCATCAGAGGTCGTCATGAAGAGCGGTTCGGCCTGGGTTCCCCAGGAGAGCTCCTGATACCGGAAATCCGGGAGGATGCCGAACTTCCAAAGGTGGTTCGCGATATCGTTGCCCGCGTAGGTCGGCACGCCATTGGAGCGGACAATGATCTTGTCTTCGGCGTCCGGCATTCTGATGACCCAGCATCCTTTTTTCTCGCCCTCCGTTGCCTCATAGAATGCGGACTTCGTTCTGAGGAGATCAAAGGTTTTTTCCCAGAATTTGCCCTTCAGGATATCGCTTTCCCGGACGATGAGATCGTAGGAGATATGGAGTTTGCTGAGAACCTCGAGCGTTTCACGGAGGATATCAAGGGTGAGTTTTTCGGCGCGCTGTGCCTCGGGCGTATCCTGCGCGGCGATCGCGATCTGAACCTTCTCTTTTTCTT
>DAIBYH010000067.1 GCA_027424065.1 Candidatus Parcubacteria bacterium
ATGTCGGCGTAGGCGGCGGATGCCCAGCCGATCGTCGTGGGGTATGCGCCGCGGTCGATGAAATTCTTCCGTTCAGCGAGGAGAATGGACGCGATCTGCTGGCCGACGTCGTTGTGGTAGTAGAGCGCCTTGGCGTCATGCCCGGCGAAGCGATAGAGCTTTACGAGCGAATCGCCGATGCAGGCATTGCGGAGATGGCCGATGTGCGGCTCTTTATTGGGGTTGATCTGCGTGTGCTCAATAAGGATGCGGCGGCGTTTTTCCTTCGGCGCCCCGTAGCTGCGTCCGGCAGCGGGGATCGCGGCAGCTTCGTCCCTCAGAAAGGCGTCGGAGAGCCAGATGTTCACGAATCCCGGCGCCGCGGCCTCCGCTTTCCGGATGGCGGGCGAGGAGATCCCGCGCGCGATGTCGCGCGCGATCTCCATGGGGGGCTTGCGGATCTTCTTTGCAAAGGTGAGCGCGATGTTGGTCGCAAAGTCGCCGTGCTCGGGGAGTGCGGGGTGTTCCAGCTTGATGTCGTGGTCGCCGATGGCGAGGTCCGCCTCGGCGGCGGCGTTCTTGACGGCGGCCCGGATATCGTCGGCTATCATAGCGACAGTGTAGAACCTATCTCAAAAATATTCCAGCCCGCGTCGCGCGCCAGCTTTGAATTTTCCGTGATTTTCTGATAAATTAGTGGGATATGCCCCGACCGACGCCGAAAAAGGCAAAGCGTGTCCAGAAGGTCTCAAAGAAAAAGAAGTCCTCGTTCGCGCGCCCTGATTTCCTGGGTGCCGATGAAAAGTTCAGTCTGCCGAAGTCCGAGGAAAAGGTGCTTGCGTTCTGGAAGGAGCGCGATATTTTCCGGAAATCCGTGGAGAAGAAGCCGCGCGGAACACGCAAGAAGGATTTCGTCTTTTATGAGGGGCCGCCGTATGCGAATGGCCGTCCTGCCATGCATCACGTGATCGGCCGTGTCGTGAAGGACGTCATGCTGCGCTACAAGACGATGCAGGGGTACCGCGTGCCGCGGCGAGCGGGATGGGACACGCACGGACTGCCGGTTGAAATGGCCGCCGAAAAGGAGCTTGGATTCAAGACGAAAAAGGAGATCGAGGCGTACGGCGTGGAGAAGTTCAATGAAAAGGCGAAGGAGCAGGTGTGGATCCACGAGAACGAATGGGAGCGGCTTACGGAGCGTATCGGCTACTGGCTCGATCTGAAGAATGCCTACGTTACCTACGCGCCGGAGTATATTGAGACGATCTGGTGGACGCTGTCCCGCATGGACCAGCGCGGACTTCTCTATAAGGGGCACAAGGTGGTGCCGTGGTGCACGCGCTGCGGAACCTCGCTGTCATCCCACGAGCTTGCGCAGGGATATAAGATGGTGCGGGATAATTCGGTGTACGTGAAATTCAAATTGAAACCCGGGCAGAAGATCGGAGATTTCACGACCGATGATGCGACCTATATTTTGGCATGGACGACGACTCCGTGGACACTCCCGGGGAACGTCGCGCTTGCGGTGGGGAAGGATATTGAATACGTCGCTGTCCGCGTGTTTTTAAAACATGAAGGACCCAGGGCGATCCATGAAAATTTCATTTTAGCCAAGGAGATTTTTGAAAAAAACAAAGAAAAATTTTCTCATTTGAAATCATCTCAACAATATGATGTAAATCTTACTTTGGAAGAAAAACAATACATGTTATTTGTTCAACATGAATCTGAACTTAAAAGATTATTGGATTGTGCGAAAGTTCAATTAGAAAAG
>DAIBYH010000068.1 GCA_027424065.1 Candidatus Parcubacteria bacterium
GCCGCCTCGTTCCCGCGAAAGAGCCTCTCGATCCAGGCACTGCAACGGAAGCCAGCAGCAAGATCCCCTGATCCCGCCGAGCCTATCCGCTCGCTCGGGAAAAGTGCAATATCTTCACCATCGTTTCGGGACCGATCTCCCTGCCGGGATAATATTCCCTGTATTTCGCATACATCGCCTCTTCGCTCGGGAACCGTTCATGCCCTTCCCAGTCATGATCATCGAGATCCCGCAGAGGTTTGAGAACGACCTCTTCAAGGACCGCAACTCCGAAGACCTCTCCTGTTTCCTTATTTATCAGCTCCACCCGATCGCCCGCCTGCAGATCTTTGTCGTCGAACAGCCGCCACGTCGTCGTCTTCGTTCCCGCAAGGATCATACGGGCAAGTTCCGGCCGAAATTTAAGGGTTTTCATGTTCTATTTCTTCCGCCCTGCAGCCCGCTTTACGGCGGACAAGTAGCTGTTCTTTTCCCCGCACCACGGACAGAACCAGGTCTGCCGCCGGCGCGGCGCATCCCCGATGGACCACCATTTTCCGCACTTCATGCACCGGAAATGGTGCAATTCTTCAACGGCTCTCGCGTGTTTCATGACGCAAAAATGATCTCTTTATTCCCAAACGCGGCCCTTGTTGATCTCCTCCTTTTCCCGGAACGCCTTCTCGAGATCAATGTTGAAATGATTGCAGATGTCGAGCAGATACATGAACACGTCCGCGATCTCGTGGTCGAGCCGGAATGTTTCCGAATTCCGATCCGTGTGGATGTTCTGGTCTTTGCGCGCCGCCTTCGCCATCTCTCCGCATTCTTCAAGCAGCAGCATGAACATCTCGGGCACGGTCTCCTTGTCGAATCCGCGCTCGGCGACCATATCCGCGATATACCGCTGAAAATCCGGAAGCGTGGGATCTTCTTTAAGAACAAGTTTGCTTTCCATGAAATCATTATATCCCATCCCCCGCCCGCAAAAAAGTTCGCTACGATTTTGGCATCCGCGCGGCCCACGTCACCTTGCCGCACTGCGGGCACTTCAGAAGCTTGGTACCGAACCGATGCGGTGTGAGTTTCATGACCAATGCGGACGGACTGAAGACATGGCCGCAATCGGCGCACCGGAAGTTGTAACGCTTACGGAGGATAACCTGCGCCAGAAACATCGCGATAAGCAGGACCGCAAGGATGAGAAGCGAATAGGGAAGGTCCATTGTGGCGATTCTCCGTTTTGCTTACGGCGTACTCGTCGAAACGCTGCTCGAGCTCGATCCCTCCAGAATTCCCGTGATCGCGCCCAAAACATGCGCCAACGCCTGGACATTGCTCCCCAGATTCAGCCCCGAAAGACCCGCATTGATCGCGGTCTCAAGGCGCACGGAGGCGGTAGAGCTCGGCATGCTGAAAAGGAAGCTGTACCAGGGATAGCTCACCTTCGCCTGGCCGTTCGGATCCGCCTGAACCTGGACCGTGAGGCCCGTATTGAAGATGCCGAAGAGTTTGGCGGGTTCGCGATAGGAGACCTTCACCGTTCCGGTCGCAACGTCGACATTCTCAACGTTCTTGTCCTTCAGGAGAATGCCATTCGCGAAATTCTGCAGATCCTGTCCGGACCGCACCTCCG
>DAIBYH010000069.1 GCA_027424065.1 Candidatus Parcubacteria bacterium
CCTGTGACCAGACCTCCTTTCGCGGGCCGCTGCCCGTCTTCTTTATTGAGGGAGATCCGACCGTCGCAGCTTTGAAAGGAGCGGGCTTGCCCGCCATAGTTTTGACGGAGGCGGGCTGCATTATTGCAACAGTCCTTGGCGCAACTCCTTCCTCGGTTCGCCGAGGCGTATGCATCACGCGCAACACGCGCTGGCGCGAAATCCCGTAAAACGCCATCTTTGCGCGCGCATGGTGGGTCCAAATGATCTGCCTTCTTGTCGTAAGCTGCATGGTTCTTATCTTATCATGGCGGGGCCGGAAAAGCGGAACGGTTCTTGGCAAAGATCCTTTGGAGAAGCGCGGAGTACTCCCCGCGAACCCGGTCATCGTGTCCGATCTCAAGCACTTCATCGTTCAGAAAGGTCGCGGCGGCAGTCCAGTTATAGCTACCGACCGCATACGCACCCTCCGTAACGAGAAGCTTCATATGCATGATGCCCGGCGTACGCGTTCGGAATACGACGGGGATGCCCGCACGGATAAGCCGGTCCGCAATGCCGGCCTGCGCACCGGAACGCGATTCGCCGCCATCCATGACGCCGCGGACATCGACGCCACGCCGATGCGCGCGGATCAGGGCATCCGCGATATCCTCTTTCGTGAACGCATAAATGCCGAAGTATGCATAGCTCCGCGCGGCATCGATCACCCGGGTCAGCGCCTCATTGTTCCGCATTCCCTCCAGACTGTAAAAAACGTCCGTTCCGGAGGGCGGCGCCGCACGGAAAGCATAACCGAAACCGAATCCCGCAACAGCGAGAACAGCCGCCATAAAAAGGGAACGTATCCGGAGCATAAGGTCATCCTATGCGCCGGAGCAAAATACTCAATTTTTATTTAACCAAAATTTAATCCGCGATCTCTCTATAAAAAGTATCCGCATCTCTTTATCGACGGTCGTCCATAAAGAGAGCTCATATCTCTTAATCCACGATCGTTTATTAAGAGACACTCACAAAAAACATCACCTACCCCGTTATCCGGACCCATCAAGATCGGATCTCACGGCGAGACAAGACCTCTATTGTTGCCTGCTGATCAGTTTCTTGAATTCCTCCACCATGGGAACCTGTTCCGGGTCCACGCCGTAGAGCTTGCCCGTGTGATAGGCGGTCCAATCCGCGAGCACGAGCGCATTGAAGATCTTCTGCAGCTCGGTCTTTCCCTGGAGCAGGACGATCTCAACCTTGAATCCGCGGTCGTGATACAGCTTTTCGAGAACGCTCATGCGTTTCAGGATGCGACGATCATCCAGTCCGTCCTTCAGGAAGACGAAACGGAATCCGCGCGAAAGGGCGGCGGTCTTCTCCTTGGCATCAAAGCCGGTCATTTCATTGTGATTGAGCTCCGGAACGACGTTCGTAAAGGCCGGGATCTTGCCGGTCTCATTGAACTTTATCTTCCAGTTATAGCCGATCGCGGCGTTGCGGGCGGAGGTATAGATGATGGGAACCGATCCGTAGAGGCGCTTCGCGAGGTCCTCGCCGCGGCGTTCTTCGCGGGCAGGATGCAACTGTTTGACGAGCTCCTGCG
>DAIBYH010000070.1 GCA_027424065.1 Candidatus Parcubacteria bacterium
GCCTCGGCGGCGCCGTTGCTGAGGCGCTCGCACGGAACTGGCCGGTGCCGATGGAGTTCATCGGCCTGCAGAACACTTTCGGCGAATCCGGCGATCCGGACGCACTGATAGAAAAGTACGGCATGGACGAGAAAAGCATCATCCGCGCGGCCAAAAAAGCGATCCGTCGGAAGTAGGGTCTATCGACATCGGACCTCGCAGCGAGGTCCGATGTCTCCTCCGGAGTTTTCCCCATGCCCCGTGTTGCCCCCCTCCTTCGTGGTATCATAATCCTATGCATTTTCCGACAGTTACCGACCTTCTCCTTCCGTCATGCAGAGCCCCTCGTAAACCTCGGGGTAAACTCCAGCGAAGCATCCTTTCTTCGTCTCCGGAAAGGATCCCTCGGCAGGCTCGGGATGACCGCAAAGCTTTCACCCTCATCGAGCTCCTGGTCGTGATCGCCATCATCGCCATCCTGGCGGTGGTCGTGGTCCTCACCCTGAACCCCGCCGAGATGATGCGGGAAGCGAGAGACAGCAACCGTCTCTCCGACCTCGCCACGCTCCAGTCGGCTATCAACCTGTACAATACCGATGCCGCCGTAGGGGCCGCCTCCGGCACCCTCGGCAACCCCAATATCGTCTACGTCTCCCTCCCGGACCAGACCCTCACGGGATCGGCTACCTCCACCTGCAGTTCCCTCAACTTGCCCTCGCTCCCCACGGGATATACCTACCAATGCGTCTCTCCTGCGGCCTCCCGCAGCACGAATGGTCAGGGCTGGCTCCCGGTGAACCTTTCCTCCCTCTCTGCCGGTTCTCCCATCTCCTCCCTCCCTGTGGATCCCACGAACCAGAGCTCCACCGGCCTCTACTACACCTTCTCCCCCCAGGGCTCTTCCTACCTGGTCACCGCCATCCCGGAAGGTCAGAAACAGAAGACCGCCCTGGCTGCGAATCCGGAGATCCCGAACTATCCCGACGTCATGGCTGCCGGTACGAGCCTCACGGCTTCGCCCCTCTGGAATCCCCAGGGCCTGGTGGGCTATTGGCCGCTTAATGAAGGATCCGGCACCATTGCCTATGACCAGTCAGGGAACGGGAACAATGGGACGTGGAGCGGGAACCTTATCAACGGATCGCATTATGCCGGCGGCAAAGTGGGGACTTATTCCGGAAACTTTGATGGGGGTA
>DAIBYH010000071.1 GCA_027424065.1 Candidatus Parcubacteria bacterium
CTTTTTTGGGTATTACGCCGGTTGCAAGAACAACCATATCGGCAGCTATTTCTACCTGATTCCCGGAAAGAGTATCGGCTCCTTTTACTATAAGTTTTCCGTTGTCTTCATATATTTTAGATACCCTGCCTCTTAAATAAACCGCTCCGTCCTGCTCCATAGTTCCTCTTACGAACTCTTCGTATCCCTTGCTTGTAGATCTTATATCTATATAAAAAACATAGCTTTGCGAGCCGTGAACCTTATGAGCAAAAAGTTTTGCGTGCTTTGCCGTGTACATACAACAAACTTTGGAACAATACGGAACTCCTTTTTCGGGGTCCCTCGAACCTACGCACTGAACAAACACTATAGTCTGAGGCGTTTTTCCGTCAGAAGGTCTTTTTATTACGCCCTCGGTAGGTCCGGAGGCAGAAAGAAGCCTTTCAAACTGCAATCCCGAAACCACGTCTTTATATTTTCCGTAACCGTATTCGCCGTACATGGAAGTTTCCATGAGGTCGTATCCGGTTGCGGCTACTATTGCGCCGACCGTTTCTTCTATTATTTCGTCCTGCATGCTGAAATCTATACACTTTGGACCGCAGGCGTCGAAACATTTCTGACATTTTCCGCCTTTTTTAAAATGAAGGCATACGGAGCGGTCTAACACGGGCACTAATGGCACCGCCTGAGGAAACGGAACGTATATTGCGGTTCTTTCCGACAAGTTTAGATTAAACTCGCTTTTAACGTTTTTGTGCATAGGACAAGCATTCCAACATTCGCCGCATCCAGTACAGTCTTTTTCGACGACGCTTCTTGCCTTTTTCTTTATTTTTACTTTGAAATTTCCTATATAGCCGGAAACGTCTTCTATTTCGGAATATGTATA
>DAIBYH010000072.1 GCA_027424065.1 Candidatus Parcubacteria bacterium
CGCGTGCTGGGGGTGCTGGAACCCAAGGGCGGCAGCAGCTTTGGCAGCCAGGACGATCTGGTGTTGGTACCTTTTACCACCGCCCAAACCCGCCTGATCCGCCGCAGCCGCGAGCGGGTAGACATCATCCTGGTGCAGGCAGTCAGCGCCGAGATGGTGCCACAGGCCACTGAGGAGATCAGCCAGATCTTACGCACGCGTCACCGCACTGAGCTGGGTGCAGACGACTTTACCATTTTCTCCCAGCAGGATTTCGTCGCAACTGCGCAGACGATCACCAATGTGCTGACCATTTTCCTGGGCGGCATAGCCGCCATTTCGCTGCTGGTTGGCGGGATAGGGATCATGAATATCATGCTGGTGTCGGTCACCGAACGCACGCGTGAGATCGGCTTGCGCAAAGCGCTAGGCGCCCGCAAACGCGACATATTGATTCAATTTTTGACCGAGTCCTCGCTGCTTTCGATGTTTGGCGGGTTGATCGGTATCGGCCTTGGCTGGTTAATTGCGTACATCGTCGGGCGGATTGCCGCGTCTTCCGGGACGCCTTTCAACCCGGTAGTCGGGTTGGATGCGGTTTTGCTGGCGACGATTTTCTCGACGGCAGTCGGGTTGTTTTTTGGGCTGTATCCGGCCAATCGCGCCGCCAACCTGGAGCCGGTCGAGGCTTTGCGTTATGAGTAGCGGCGGGCATTGCCCGCCACATTCCGTCAGCGAATGTATATTCCCTTAACAGAATAGGGGCCAATGCTTAAAGACGGGTAAACCATGGCGAGCACTGCTCGCCTCTACAAATATCGCAGGGCGGTCATTCACACAGATGCTTCCGGCCAAAACCAGGCCGTCAGCATGAC
>DAIBYH010000073.1 GCA_027424065.1 Candidatus Parcubacteria bacterium
AGACCATGCCCTCATCGCCAAGGAGATGGCGCGGATGCTGGGTCTCGGCACCAATATATTGACTGCCGAGGGCCTGCCAAACCTTTCGGCTGACGGCAAGATCCCCGACGACCTCGGCGAGAAGTACGGGGAGCACATCGTGAGTAACTAACTCGGGGGCGGATCTCCTTGTGAGCAGAGGCTGACGCCTCTGCTGCTCCCTCCATGCAGAGCGCCGCGGACGGATTCGCCCAGGTCTTCCCCGGTGAGCCTTCTCCCTGATGCCCCCCGCTGCCTGCAGAGCTGCCTTCCTTGGACCTCCGTTGAGCGCGTGAATGAGCCTGTCCATGCCTGGTGCGAGCTGATCCCTCCCCTCCCGCTGCCAACAGAGCACAAGTTCCTGATCGTCGAGGCGTTCCGCCAGCGCGGCTTCGCCGTGGGCATGACCGGCGATGGTGTGAACGACGCCCCGTCGATCAAGCGTGCCGACGTGGGCATTGCCGTGTCCGGCGCCACCGATGCCGCCCGCGCTGCCGCCGATCTCGTGCTGACGGCCCCTGGCCTGAGCACCATCGTCGAGGCAATCGTGATCGCCCGCTGCATCTTTGTTCGGATGAAGACTTTTATCAAGTGAGACTGCACCCCTTGCTCTCCCTCCTTCACCTCTACATGAAGCAAATTCTGCCCTGTCGTGCACGCCCTGCCCCTGACAACTGCCACCCCTGCTGCCTGACTGCTGCCACAATGAGACGAATTCTCTGCCCTGCCTACCTACCCCCGCAGCTACCGTATCGCCGCTACCCTCCAGCTCCTTACCTTCTTCT
>DAIBYH010000074.1 GCA_027424065.1 Candidatus Parcubacteria bacterium
CTTTCTACCTTCTCGCCTTTTTGATTATAAACATCCAGTTTCATGATCGGTTTTTATTTTTGTATCCTCAGGATGCCCCCGCGGACTCCCGGAACGGCGCCGCAAAGGTAGATTATTTTTCCGTCCAAGCCGGCAACCTGCAAATTGGCTACGGTCACCTGGACTCCGCCCATGCGTCCGGCCATTTTCTTACCGGGGAAAACGTGCTGCGGCGCGGTGCTGCCGATGGAACCCGGAGCGCGCCAGCGGTTCTTCTGGCCGTGGGTTTTCGGACCGCCGTGGAAGCCGTGCCTTTTCACCACTCCCTGGAAACCCTTGCCTTTGGAAACGCCGCTTACCTTGACCTTATCGCCGACCGCCAGGCCGAGGTCGGTTAAATCCCCGCCCTCAATGCTCACCACCTCTACCGGAGTGACTGCAAGCGATTCGCCATCGCGGTAAAGCTGGCTCATTTTCAATTTTCTGGCTTTGATCTTATTCATTGTGGTCTCTAATCAAAACAACCGGGGATATGCCTCGGTTGTTTTGTGCTATCCCTGCGTGAAAATCTTACACCATTTTTATTTCCACATCAACCCCCGCCGGCAGGTTGAGTTCACTAAGGGATTCAATGAGCTTTTGGCCAGGGTTGAGGATGTCGATCAGGCGTTTATGAACGCGCATCTC
>DAIBYH010000075.1 GCA_027424065.1 Candidatus Parcubacteria bacterium
TCGCTCTTATCAAGGCACTCAATGAGGATCTCCTGCATCCCGGCGATCTCCCGAAGAAGAACATCGCCATTCGCGATGCTCATCAGGTTGAGATCTATGGAAAACTTCACAAGTGCTTCTATCGCAGCAACGGCATTTGCCGCATTGCCGTATGAACCGGCATTCGCAGAAATCAGGAGATTAACCGCTTCAGATTCGAGGCGACCCTTAATGCTCGCCTCTTCGATCTTTGCCGAAACACGGAAAAGCGCATAAGCGATCTCGTATGCCTTTTTTGCCGCATTCCGCTTTTTGCCGGATTCAAACATTGAAAAAAATTGTAATGCGGCAAGCGGAAAAAGGCAAGAGCGAGGAGGGAGACGGAGCCCCTCCTCTGACTCCTCCCTCGAAAGGGAGGAGGAGATAAACTTCCTCCCCTTTTCCAAGGGGAGGTTAGGTGGGGTTCCACATATTGACCCGATCACTTCTCGGCGATAAAAGAGAAAGCGCCGTTCTCATAGACGAGCTTCACTCGGTCGCCTTTCGCAACGGTCTTTCCGAGGATCGCCGACGAAAGCGGTGCCTTTACCATCTCATCTATCGCGCGGCGCAAGGGCCGGGCGCCGAATGCCGGATCATAGCCGAT
>DAIBYH010000076.1 GCA_027424065.1 Candidatus Parcubacteria bacterium
TGTCGTTCTGCCTGGGGAACACTGTAGCGCTTGATCCATTGGTACAGGCTGTATTGCGAAACCCCTAGCCGACTTGCGACTTCTGCCACAGGATAACCACGCTCCGTAATCTGCTTTACTGCCTCGATCCTGAATTCTTCAGGAAAACGGTTACCGCTCATCACACCTCCTTGATTACCTCAATTTTAGGCTTAAAGGTGTCTACTGGGAACGGGGCGATTCAAAGAGCCCCGCGGTCCTTCGCTTCAATGTCAGCCTTCGGCCGCGCTCATAATGAACGAAAAGCGATAATTCAAGACCAGGCACTGGAACGAGGCCGGGTACGGGAACGGTTTTCTGTTCATTCCGAGCGCCCCCTGTCATTCCGAGCGCAAGCGAGGAATCTTCCCACACCCCAGGATTTCTCCCTTCTGTCGAAATGACAGTTCGAACCCGAATTAGGCGACGGCGCGGGTGACGATGGCGTCGGCGAGGAAAATCCGGGTTTCCCGGGCCTCATTGAGGCGCTCCTTGAGCGAATCGCAGATCGCCATGAGCTCGTCGACTTTTGCCACGATGCGGTGTTGCTCTTCGATTGGCGGCAAGGCATACAGATTATCGTTT
>DAIBYH010000077.1 GCA_027424065.1 Candidatus Parcubacteria bacterium
TGTGCATCAACTCTAGAGACGACCGTACCGCAAACCGACACAGGTGGACAGGTCGAGAAGACCAAGACGAACGAGTAAGAGGTCCTCAAGGAACTCGGCAAAAAAGCGGCCGTAACTTCGGGATAAGGCCTGCCCCGGCGCATCACACTGCGTGTGATGCGAGATTTGAATATTTAAATATTTAAATTTCGCATCGCGCATAGCGCGATGCGTCGGGGCCGCAGTGAAAGTTTTCCCTTCAACTGTTTACCAAAAACACAGCTCCCTGCAAACTCGTAAGAGGACGTATAGGGGGTGACACCTGACCAATGCCGGAAGGTCAACCACGGTGGGTATGTCGTAGCAATACTACATGCTGGACTGTGTAAGCCCCGGTGAATGTCGGCGATAACTATAATCGTCCTAAGGTCAGACACACTTTTCACAAATGTCAAGTGTGTCTGAGGATTGGGACGATTATAGGGTGAACAGACACACGCTGCCTTACCGTGCAGCAATGCGCGGATTAATCCGTTTTCGACTGTATGCTGGAAAGTCTGTGGATAAAATCCTAAGTATCGAGGGCTACTCGCGATAAAATAGACAAGGTAG
>DAIBYH010000078.1 GCA_027424065.1 Candidatus Parcubacteria bacterium
CAAAGCTAGCTGTTGAAAACCGAGGGCGGTACATAAAAACAGGTATATAATTATTAGGAATATAAACGGAAGAATCGCATAAATATTTCAGAAGGCACTATCCAAAACAAAAAAACCTCCGACTCAATAAAGAATCGGAGGTTGTAAAGAATGGCGACGACCTACTCTCCCACAACTAAATGCAGTACCATCGGCGCTGGTGGTCTTAACTTCTCTGTTCGGAATGGGAAGAGGTGGAACCCCACCGCAATAGTCACCTAAAGCTTTCATGGTGGCTTACGTATTTGCTACACCAAAATATTTTAAACATATCGGGAATAAACAGAAGTCTTCAATTAACCTGTAAATACCAGCGAAAGTCTTCGGGCAATTAGTACTACTCGGCTTTGACGTCACCGCCTTTACACCTGTAGCCTATCAACGTCGTGGTCTACGACGACCCTCAAAGGAAATCTCATCTTGAGGTAGGCTTCGCGCTTAGATGCTTTCAGCGCTTATCCCGGCCATACGTAGCTACTCTGCAATGCAGCTGGCGCCACAACAGATTCACCAGTGGTATGTCCACCGCGGTCCTCTCG
>DAIBYH010000079.1 GCA_027424065.1 Candidatus Parcubacteria bacterium
ATAATAACTCGCTGACTCATTATGCAAAAGGCACGCAGTCGCTCTGTTTATTATTGCTAATAAACATAGAGCTTCTACTGATTGTAGACATATGGTTTCAGATACTATTTCATTCCCCTCTCGGGGTGCTTTTCACCTTTCCCTCACGGTACTAGTTCACTATCGGTCATCCGGTAATATTTAGCCTTCGGAGATGGTCCTCCGTAATTCCTGCAAAATTTCACGTGTTCCGCAGTACTTGAGAATATCTTGTGAAGATTAATTCGTTTCGTTTACGGGATTATCACCCTCTATGATCAACCTTTCCAGATTGTTCAACTACAAATTAATTTTGTAACTTCATCGAGCCTCTGTAAAGCTCGTAAAGACATCTCGCAACCCCATGTATAAAACGCTTACAGGCTATAATTATACAAGGTTTAGGCTATTTCCTTTTCGCTCGCCGCTACTAAGGAAATCACATTTGTTTTCTTTTCCTGAGGGTACTTAGATGTTTCAGTTCCCCTCGTTCGCCTTTATCTTCTATGAATTTAAAGATAAATACCGAAATTTTATTTCGGTGGGTTTTCCCA
>DAIBYH010000080.1 GCA_027424065.1 Candidatus Parcubacteria bacterium
GAGCACTGGAGCATGTTTCCCGTGAAGAACAAGGTTTTACACAAAAATATCGCATCGTTAAGGTTGTATGGTATGAGATATTTTCCGATCCCGTTTTGGCCATTGCCGCAGAAAAAAGGATCAAAGGATGGTCCCGAAAAAAGAAAATCGCCCTGATCAAAAAAGAAAATCCTTATTTCAGGGATCTTTTGCGGGAAACGTAAAGAAAAGATCCCTCGGCGGGCTCGGGATGACAAGAAAGGTGTCATGCAGAGCAAAGCGAAGCATCTTTTCTTTCCGTCGTTCCTGATTCCTCTCTGTCATCCAGAGCCTCTTTGTCATTCCGAGCTTGCCAGAAATCCTTTCTGTCTACCCCCCCTCTGTCATGCAGAGCGAAGCGAAGCATCCTTTCTTTCTTCCTCCCTCTGTCATTCCGAGCCCTTTTTTTGTCATTCCGAGCTTGCCGAGGAATCTTTTCTGCTGAATCCGGCAAGTTTCTATTTCGGCAATCCGGCAAATGAAGTTTCTATTGATATCGGCGGGAGG
>DAIBYH010000081.1 GCA_027424065.1 Candidatus Parcubacteria bacterium
TTAATTCATTGAAAATTTAATGAAAATTGAGAATTGATAATTGAAAATTCCAGTGTGAAACACTGTAAGGGCTTCCGTTCCTTGTAGACATATGGTTTCAGGTTCTATTTCATCGGCCTTGCCGGCCTGCTTTTCACCTTTCCCTCACGGTACTAGTTCACTATCGATCACGAAATGTATTTAGCCTTTCCCGATAGTCCGGGATGATTCCTCCGAGATTTTCATTCCTCGAAGTACTCAAGATTAAAAATAAGAAAGATGATTTGTTTTCGCATACGAGACTTTCACTCTCTTTGGTCGGACTTTCCAATCCGTTCTACTAACAAATCATTTTGTAACTTTCCTCTTTCCATAAGGCCATCATCTAACGGAAACCGTCAGATAATGGCCTCATGGAAAAAACATTTTTATCTTACAACACCCAACCACTGCTCCGCATCGGAATTTCTAATTTCTAATAAATTAGAAACTAAACATTTCCCGATGCGAAGCACTGATGGGTTTGGGCTCTTCC
>DAIBYH010000082.1:0-265 GCA_027424065.1 Candidatus Parcubacteria bacterium
GTCAATGACTATCTGGCCAGCCGCGATGCTCAGTGGGTCGGTAAGATTCACGGCTTTCTGGGCCTGAGCGTGGGTACCATCATCTCGGATCTTTCCAGCGAGGAGCGCCGCGCCGCTTATGCTGCTGACATCACCTACGGCACCAATAACGAGTTCGGTTTCGATTATCTGCGCGATAACATGGCGTTTTCTCCGGCCGACCGGGTGCAGCGCGGTCTTCACTACGCCATCATCGACGAAGTGGACTCCATCCTTATCGATGAGG
>DAIBYH010000082.1:275-505 GCA_027424065.1 Candidatus Parcubacteria bacterium
GGACAAACTCGTCGGAAATTTTGTGGTCGATGAGGACTATACGGTCGATGAGAAGGCCCGGCAGGTGATGCTCACGGAAGAGGGGATCGAAAAGGCGGAACGCCTGATGGCGGAAAGCGGCCTGCTGAGTGACGGCAATCTCTATGATCTGGCTAATGTTACCCTGGTCCATCACCTCAATCAGGCGCTACGTGCCCATGTGATCTACCGGCGGGAGACGGATTATATCG
>DAIBYH010000083.1 GCA_027424065.1 Candidatus Parcubacteria bacterium
CGCCGCAGAGGACCAGCTCGCCTGGCTGCGCGCACAGCACTGCCCTTTTGCTCAATCCGGGATCACGACCGTCGAAGAGACCATCGCAAAATTGGTCGCGCAACGGAAACGGCTCTCCGCATAACTACAGCTCCGCCTTTCAGCGGAGCTGTATCTCTTTTTATCACAGTGATCTCTCTTTCCCGTGACACAGGAGGGGTCTCGTCTTGTTTTTTTGTCATTCCGAGCGCAAGCGAGGAATCCTTTCTGCAATTTGTTGCATGAAAGACAAGATTTTCCACACCTTCGAAAGGAAAAGGTGTGTGTGGCAGGATTCAAATCCTCGCCTCCCGCGAGGACAAGCTCCGGGACCCTCTCCTTTCCGCCGGCAGCGAATTGAAAATGTAAACGCGTCCTCCCTTTCGGGTATCGTGCCCCCACCAGGACTCGAACCTGGGACCTTCTCCTTACGGCTGGCAGCGAGGCAAAAATGAAAGAACGGAATAATTCCGGGCGGCGTGCCCC